>JASHWX010000010.1 GCA_030043815.1 Candidatus Rhabdochlamydia sp. | reverse complement strand
CTCCCTCAGCTATTATTAGTCTCAAGTTTAAATGGGAGCCCAAGCGATCTTAACAGTTCGATGCACTCCTCATCGGTTTTGGCTGATGTGACGAATGTAATATTCATTCCCTGGGTTCTCTTGACTTCATCCAAGTTGATTTCAGGAAAAATTTGTTGTTCTTCAATGCCTAAAGAATAGTTGCCCTTGCCATCGCATTTGAGCGGAAAGCCGCGAAAGTCTCGGATGCGCGGAGAAACAATGTTGCAAAAGCGATCGAAAAAGTCGAACATCCGCTTTTTGCGCAAAGTCACCTTCACGCCGATGGCCTGCCCCTGTCTCAATTTAAAATTGGCAACAGATTTTCGAGCTCTGCACATAATCGGCTTTTGCCCTGACAAGTTGGTCAATTCTTTGACGCAATCTTGAAGGGCGTTTTTATCTTTGCTCGCTTCAGCAAGTCCCATGCTGATGACAATCTTTTCAAGAGATGGGATGAGCATGGCGTTTTTATATTGAAACCGCTCCTGAAGGGCTTTTTTTACGTCTTCTTTATATCGTTTTTGTAACCTAGACATTGTCATAATCTACTTTAAGGTTTTCTTACTTGTCGAAGCGCGACTTCCTTTTCGCCTTCGAGATAGTACAATTCTTTTGCACCATTTTTGTTTACGCGCACTTTGGCCTTAACGGGGCGGCCGTCCGAATTGCACAGCGCGACGTTTGAGATATGAAAGGGCATTTCCATCTCTAAAATTTCAGTCCCGGGAGTCTTCTGCTTGCGTTTAGCATGTTTCTTGCGAATATTGACCCCTTGAACAATCACGCGATCTTCGAAGCGGGCAATCACTTCGCCTGTTCTGCCCCGATCGTTGCCGGTGATGACGACGACTTTATCGCCTTTTCTTATCCATTTGCTCATCTGTTTTTCCCCCTATATCACTTCTGGAGCCAAGGAACTGATTTTAACAAACCCGTTTTCGCGCACTTCTCGCGCTACCGGGCCGAATATGCGTGTTCCTCGCGGATTGTCTTTTTCGTCGATGATCACGCAGCTGTTATCATAAAAGCGGAGCAAGGACCCATCGGATCTTCTGATATAGCTGCTCGTGCGCACAATCACTGCGCGGACGACCTCGCCTTTTTTCACAGTCCCTTTGGGATCGGCTTCCTTGACGGCGCAGATGATGATGTCTCCGACTCCCGCATATCTGCGCTTGGAGCCCTTGAGGACCTTAAAGCAGCGCACGCGCTTAGCACCGGTATTATCCGCGACTTCGAGCTCTGATTCTTGTTGGATCATGTTTCTATCTCTTTAGTTTTATGCGTTCAGGACTTCGACAACCCGCCAGCGTTTCATTTTGGAAAGTGGGCGCGTTTCTTCGATGCGCACTCGCTGACCGACTTGAACATCAGGGTTTTCATTGTGCGCGTAATATTTTTTTGCTCGTGTGACGACTTTGCCAAATGTCGGATGGCGCATCGTGCGTTCCACCTTGACGGTAACGGTCTTTTGCATCTTGTTAGAGACAACAACGCCTTCTCGCACTTTTCTGCTTTGGACTATTTCCATGACTTTCCTCTAGCTTTTTGCTGTGATTTCTCTTTCTCTAAGCACTGTCATCACGCGTGCTCGATCTTTCTTTTTGATACGCACGAGATGGGGCTTTTCCATCTTGCGAGTGATTTTCATTTCATTGCGCATGTGAAACAGCTCTTTTGACAGGTCTTGGTAGAGAGCGTTTAACTCTTCAGAGGATTGACTCTTTAGCTCTTTTGCATTTGCCATAATTTTTTGTCCTATACTCTTTCCACTCGTTCAACAAAACGCGTCTTGATGGGGAGCTTTGCAGCTGCTCTTCTCAGAGCGTTCTGCGCTTCTTCTTTAGGAACTCCACCCACTTCGAACATCACCCTTCCCGGACGGATGACTGCAACCCAGTGATCAGGGGCGCCTTTTCCTTTTCCCATCCGTGTTTCTGCAGGCTTCTTAGAAACGGATTTATCGGGAAAAATGCGGATCCAGACTTTGCCTCGTCGTTGGAAATAGCGGTTGATCGCCACGCGGCAGGCTTCAATCTGGTGATTGGTGACGCGTCCTCTCTCGAGGGCTTGCATCCCGAATTCGCCGAAATCGACGAAATTGGCAGCTTTGCTCAAACCGGCATGCTGGCCTTTTTGCATTTTTCTATGTTTCGTACGTGCTGGCATCAGGGCCATAAAATCACCCTCCTACTGCTTTGAGTTGCTCTTCGCCTTTATTGATCCACACTTTGACGCCGATGGATCCATAGGTCGTTTCCGCGCGTCCATGTGCATAGTCGATCTCTGCGCGAAGAGTTTGCAGAGGAATGCGCCCTTCCTTGTACCATTCCGTCCTTGCGATCTCGGCACCGCCGATGCGTCCGGAGATTTGGACTTTGATGCCGGCAGCGCCTGCATCCATCGTCGCTTGCATCGCTTTTTTCATAACGCGTCTAAAAGGCACGCGTCTTTCGAGCTGCTTGGCGATGCCGTCTGCGACGAGCTTAGCATCGAGGTCCGGCCGCTTAATTTCTTCCACTTCGATCCAGATTTCTTTACCAGTCAGATTTTTGAGTTCTTGTTTAAGAACATCGATCTCCGCCCCTTTTTTGCCGATGACAAGGCCGGGCCGGGCGGTGTGGATCGTCACTTCGATCTTGCCGCTCATCCTCTTGATGGTGAGAAGGGATGTCCCCTGGCAAGCAGGTTTTGTCATGAGGAATTTTCGAATGACATTATCTTCGCCGAGAAGACTGCCGAACTCTTGTTTGTTGGCATACCACAGCGAGCGCCATTTTTTGTTTCTTACTAATCTGAATCCTGTTGGAGATGTCTTTTGTCCCATTTCTTCTCCCTTAATTTATTCTGCAGCCACGACGATGGTAAAATGGCTTGTTCTTTTCATAATCGGATGGCTGCCCCCTCTATTTTTGGGTTTCGCCCGTTTCATCGTTGGACCTGCATCCACTCTGACTTCTTTCACTTTTAAATCGCGCCTTTGCACGTTGAGTTGAGTCTCCGCATTGGCGACGGCAGTAGATAATGTCTTTTTGAGCAATCGGCCTGCTCTTAATTTACAAAATGTCAATTGGGTTGCCGCCTCTTCAACACTTCGACCTCGGATCAGCTGAGCGGCATAGCGCGCTTTTCTCGGGCTGATGCGAACAAATCTAGACTTTGCGAATGCCATTTGCATAATCGATTATCCTTTTGCTTCTGGTTTAGCGGCAGGTGCAGGCGCAGGTGCAGCGCCAGCGGCAGGCGCTGGAGCGGCAGCTCCTGCGGCGGCTGCAGCAGCGGCTTCGGCAACTTTCTTAGAGCCGTGTCCTTTAAAGATCCGCGTCGGTGAAAATTCTCCAAGGCGATGGCCGACCATGTTATCGGAGACGAAGACGCTGATGAATTTTCTTCCATTATGGACCTCGAACGTATGGCCGACCATTTCAGGCAGGATCATCGATCGGCGCGACCATGTCTTAATCGCAGTCTTTTTACCGCTCGCATTTAGCTTTTGTACTTTGTCCAACAAGTGGTGGTCTACGAAGGGTCCTTTTCTTAACGATCTTCCCATATCTTACCTTTTCTATTTCCTGCGGTCTTTAATGATCATTTTTGTTGATTTGCGCTTATTGCGTGTGCGGAACCCTTTAGTATACATCGCCCAAGGCGTCTGCGGGAGATAGCCGTTGTGCTTTCCTTCGCCGCCTCCGTGCGGGTGGTCGACAGGGTTCATCGCAGTCCCACGGACAGTCGGGCGAATCCCTCTCCATCGCGATCTTCCCGCTTTTCCTTCCACGCGGAGGTTTCTTTCAGGATTAGACACTGCGCCAAATGTCGCACGGCATTCTTCATTGATCATCCGCACTTCGCCGGATGGCATTTTCAGAGTTGCATAGCCATTGCTCTTCGCCATGAGCTGAGCTGAAAGGCCGGCCGATCGCACGAGCTGACCACCGCGCCCTGGATAGATTTCGATATTGTGAATGACAGATCCGAGCGGCATAGCTTTGATCCGCATGCAGCAACCCGTGTTGAATTCGCCGGCATCATCTGTTGCAACGATATCGCCTTTTTTGATGCCGTGAGGGGCCAAGATGTAACGCTTTTCTCCATCTGCATAGTGGAGGAGGGCGATGAAAGCTGTGCGGTTTGGATCGTATTCTACTGAAGCGACGCGTGCGGGAACTTTCTCTTTGTCGCGTCTAAAATCGATGATGCGATAAAATCTCTTATGCGCTCCGCCTTTATGACGGCATGTGATGTGCCCATGGTGGTTACGCCCATTCGTTCTCATCTTTTTGACGAGAAGGGATTTTTCTGGCTGGACAGCTGCGCGCCGATTTTTTCCTTCTCGCGTCAATTCATCGCGCGTAGTGAGGATAAGATGTCTTTGCCCTGCTGTCGTTGGACGAAATTGCTTTAACATAACGCTTCAACGCCTCTATTAATTATACTTTATCTTCAATGCTGTCGCCTTCTTCAAAGGTCACAATAGCCTTTTTAAAACCGGGTTTCATCCCAGGCCGACCTCTCATACGCCGTTCTTTGGGTTTGGTGTTGACGGTGTTGACGGAGACGACTTTGACATTCCTTTCGCTGTAGATCTCTTCAATGGCATCGGCGATTTCTTGCTTGTTCGCGCGTTTATCGACGATGAAGACATATTTCGGCGATTTGCACTTTTTCACAGAAGGATTGCTCGCATTGTGCTGCAATTGTTCGAGAACGCGAGCCTTTTCAGTCACATGCCGGGAAAGCACGACATCGTATGGGCTTTTCTTCAACATTATTTTTGTCCCCCTAATAAGACCTTGAGCTGATCGAGTGCGGAGTCCATGACAACGAGGTCGTGGTTGACGATGACATCGTAGCCGCTGACGTTAGGGACCAGCATGAATTCGCTTCTTTGAATATTGCGGATGCTTTTGACGAAGGTTTCAAACTTTGCCACAGGAGACTGTGTCGCTTCTCCTTCTTTTGCAGGAAGAAGCAGTCCATCCCCCAAAAAGAGCACGCGCTTGCCCTCGAGCTCGCATCGCTTTAAGAACGCTGCGACCTGCGCTGTTTTTGGCTCCTTCATCTGTTCGAACTGCAGCACATGGAGGCGATTTCCCAAAATTTTTTCGATGATCAAATGGCGGATCGCCGCTCTCTTTTCTTTTTTATTGATTCTGACGTGCTGGTCAAATTTTGGTCTTGGCGCATGGACCCTTCCCCCGCCTTTGTACTGCGGAGACCCGAGGTATCCTTGACGCGCTTTACCTGTCCCTTTTTGAGGGTGGGGTTTCTTTCCGCTATGGTTCACTTCCGCTCGAGTTTGTGTATTGGCAGACCATTGCCGCGCATTTTCACGCAGTGCAACGATGTAGTCTTTGATCATTTGCGAATTGGCGCTTGATTTGAGCAATTCATCATCGATTGTGACTTGCCCTAATGTTTCTCCGGCCAGATTATATTTTTTCAAAACAGCCACAGCTCACTCCTAAAAAACTATTTTTTCCTTTGGCTTTTCTTCTTCTCGGCCTTGGTAATGTAGACAAGACCTCCGCGCGCTCCGGGAATGGCGCCTTCAACAACAATGACTTGCTTCTCTTCGTCGACTTTAACGACGCGTAAATTTTGCGTAGTCACTCGATCGCTGCCCATGCGTCCGGCTTTTTTCTGACCTGGCAAACAGCGCCCAGGCGAAGTTCTCATCCCGCAGGATCCGCCATGACGATGGAATCCTGAACCGTGGGAAGCGGGTCCGCCGGCAAAGTGATGGCGTTTGATCACGCCCTGATACCCTTTACCTTTGGAAATGCCTGTGACATCGACGAATCCAGCATCCGCGAAGTAGCCCGCGCCGACTTCTTGGCCGAGCTTGTATTCTTCAGCATTTTCTACACGCGATTCAGCGGAATGCGCACGCGCCTCAACGCCTGCCTTCTTAAAATGCCCTTGCAGCGGCTTTGTGACGTTTTTCGCCTTGGAAGGTTTTACTTTGATTGCAGAGAGCTGAACGGCCTCATAGCCCTCTTTGTCTTTTCGCTTGATTTGAGTCACAATGTTCGGCTCAGCTGAGATCACGGTGCAAACGACGTGATTGCCATCCTTATCGAACAGCCGCGCCATCCCTTGTTTCTTTCCCATGAATTTCAAAGTCATACGTTTCCCTTCTACTTAAGTGATATACGAGTTATCGCTCCAGCGACTTTAAGAGTCTTCTCTGACAGACTAAAGAGTCTTTCCTGACAGCGACAAGTAGTATACGTGCTTCGTACTTGCTTGTCCGTTTGCCTTGTGTGTTAAGGCTAAAGCAAAGAGACTAGCAAAATCCTCAATTTTCACACAATCAATTTTTCTCTCAGACGAGAAGGGCAATGGCAACGAGAGAAATTAGAAAACCCAAGACAGCAGCGATGATAAACCATTCTCTAATGTATAATTTTTCTTTCATACTCGAGAGGAGATCTCGAAAGGATCCCGCAGCTGATCAATGCCTTGCTTATAGCAAAGTGCGATTAGGGACAGAGAACAGCCCAGCAGGAGGACTCCCCCCGTAAAAATCGGATTGAATACCGTTCCCATGACAAAAGCTGTGATTCCCAGCGTAGCCCATGCGATCATTGTGGCGTGGCCGGCCAATTTGATCAAAGACCAGCAAAAACGCTGTTTGTTCTTTTCCCGTTCGGCCGGCTGAAGCGTTTCGTCAACCGCCTTTTCATGCGAATTGACAAGATCGTAGATGGAGCAAGCGCCTTCTACGCCATTAATCACTAATGAGGCGGCATTGCCGAAAGCTTTGACAACAGGGGCGTATCGACCCAAAGAAATAATTTTAGTTTCGTGCGCCCAACTTGCGAGAAATGTGCTGTCCCATGCAAGAGAGACCAAGCTAATGAACGCTTTTTTGACAGCCATAGCGACCTTGGCAACCGATGCAGCGGCGGCATCGGAGACGACGACGTACAATTCGTAGAGGTTTGTACAGGAAAACACTGCGTCAGCGACCCACCATAAGCCCCAAAATCCCCCCATCACAATCTCTAGGGGATCATCCAATAACGCCCGCGGGTTGAACAACGGCTTTTCTTGAGAAGCTTTAAAAACTGCCTCAACTGTTCCATTCAACGGAGATGGTGTATTCGTATAAAATATAGGCGATAGAGGCCTAGTGGAGCCGATTGCGCTTGTCATAATCCTGGACTATGATAAGGCGCGTCCTGAATAAATTCGACTAAATTATCGCGAATCAATTTTAAAAACTCTAGTCTTTTTAAAAACTCTAGCCTTTCGAAGGGCCATAATAGACATGTCGGGGAACACGGACACGCAAGTGCCGTGTCACCCGACATGTCTATTTCGGCCCTTAAGAAAAGGTGAGAGCTTTTAAAACCGATGATTCTTAAATTATGTTAGGGGGGAAGAAGGATCTGGTGCTGCGGAGTTGGAAGAGAATCCCTGTACCAGATGATGCGTTTTGCAAGCGTTGCAGAAAATGACAATGTAGAAAGGACTAAAAAGATAGAGGGAGCTACTGCAACCCCCAAAAATAGAGCCAGAACAGATAGCGTCTGAGATGCTACCTTAAGCGTTTTTGAGAGCAGACGGGTGCTGAGCTTTAGGGTTTTTTGGGAATTTAAATGAGCAAGCTTGGTTTTCTTGAGATGGCTGCTGAGCTGCCAGAGGGCATCGACCATTTTCATGGAATTTAAGCCCAATGAGAGCAAATTTTCCCCGCGGTCTAGACCCGATGACAGTGTTTTGGGCAAATGGATGACTTTAGTTTTATTGAAGAGAAGAGTGACCTTAATGCCTTTAGTGATGAAGCCGATCGAAGTAAAAAAAATTTTCCTCACACTCTGTAAAACTTTATCAAAACGGATGCCTTTTTCCTCATTCAAGTGTTCGATCAACCGGGCTCCTTCATGCGCCAATTTAATCGGTTTGTTGCAGAGGCTGGGGATGGCAAAAGTCGAGCTCACCATTTTCAGAGCTGAACGCTGATCGGAAAGGTACTGATTAAGATTGGGAGAAAAGGGGACGAGTTCCGCCCACCCCAATAAATTAATCATCCCTTGAAACGGTAATTTTAATATTCCAAATTGAGCTGATAAACTCAAATTAACACCCAAAATTAATTTGGGTTATAATAACAGGATTTGTAATAAACAGCAAGTTTCTTAAGTGACTGTAACTAAAGGACGTGGAGGCTCTGTATGCGCCCCAATGACGATCTTTTCATAGAAATAACAGGTGAGCTTCAGACCAAGCCAGACTGTCCCTGTGACGAGAATTCCTAACGCGATAAAAGTAATTCCTTCAGTTGCAAGACCAAAGATTATGGCGACAACGGCTAGAGCAGAACCTCCCACAGAAACGACGTCTTTAGCAACTGTCATCCAAGACAAACATTTTTTTTCATCGAGCTGCTTTCTTTCTGCCTCATTGCGCGGCTCTGTTAAGGGTGAATAATAATGGTTCAGCTTGAAGCCTTCCCCAATCCCTTCGGCGCCATCAGTAATGATTGAAGTGACGTTGTAAATGCCGTTGAGAATATTGAAATGCAGATTGCTAAATTTGAAAATATTCACCTGGTCGAAGAACATCGCAGCCTGAGAGACCGTATTGGTGAAATTCATCGAATCCAAAAAGCTCTTTTTCGCAGCTTGGGCCACTTTTCTCGACCGCCATGGATCTTCCATGGGCAATTTCTGTGTAGAGATCCATTGACTGACGCTATTTCTGAGCGTGTTGCCATCAGAGATCAATTGCGGGAGGCTTAAGCCTGCGCCTACTGTGTCGATCACATTGCTGGCTCCTCCGACCAGCTCTCTTTCCCCATGACTCAAATGAGGAATGAGCTTGACAAAGGAAAATATTTGGCTGACGATTCGAAAGAAATCCCAAGCACCGCTTGACGTATCGGAATAGTTCGCAACGTGGTCGGTGAAATCTTTTCCCTTTGGCGCCGGGGGGCTCCCCGGTATCGGCGCAAAGAGATCATCCAAAAAACTAGAACGCGTGACTGCATTTGCCATTATGCACCTGCGGCAGCTAGCCTATTTTGCAAATAACTGTTTTGATCTTGTAAATTCGCAATCACTTTTTTCGGATCAGCTTGCGTGTTTTCAGGATTGACGATTCTTTCGTAGAAGAAACCGCCGATGCTAAAGGTAAGAGCGCATGTTAAGCAAGCGACCATGACGACTGGATAGAATGGCGCCCCTGCAAACCCCGCAAAGAAACAGAATAAGCCAAAAACTCCCAAGACGACGTAAGAGACATCTCGTGCGAGATTGATTAAGTACAGTCCCACTTTTGCAGCTTCATCAGGAGCTGCCTGATCAATCTTGTCGATGTTTTCATAAGCGCTAATTCCAGATCCCACGAGAGTTGCTCCATGGTTCGCGGCTCCGAAACATTTGAGCGTTTCCTTTCCAATGGGTAAAATTTGCCTTGAGCCGAGAAGTTCAACCCCATCTAATACAGAGTTGGCCAATCCCATGTTTTCTTTAACTGCCGTACGGCCTGTGGGAATCGAAGGCTTCTCGAAAAATCCTTTCACACTTTTCGCTACTTTAGCAAGTTTGTCAGGGATTTCTGTGATGCTGATGAAATTTTTTACATCGCGCATTAAGTTTCCAAACTCTGCGAACTGCGGCGGTAAAGAGGGGAGCGCTTTGACTGTCCAAAAAGTGGCATAGCCCACGCCCTTCGCTATGTCTTTGACTCGTTCCTTGAAAAAACCGAAGACGATATCTGAAAAGTCTTTATTTGTATTTCGCGCGACTGGCGGAGTAGGGGGAACTCTTGTCTGTCCTGCTGCTGTGATAGGGTTGGTTGCCATATTTTGAACTCTCCGTTAAGAGTTTTTTAAGAAAGGATAAATATAATATGACGAATGGCATTTATTTGCAATTGCTTAAAAAAATTTGCGCAAGTTACTTATCCTTTTACAGATAGGCAACTTGCGCAATGGTTATCAATTCAGTCTTAAGCACTGATTGGGCCGTACGCTCTTACCACTTCTTTGTAAAAGAGGTCAGGCTTCAAACTTTTTCCTTTATTTTCGGGATCATTGATCTTCTCATAGAAGAATGAGCTGATTTGACCAGCTAATCCTGCTGTCAAGCAAGCGAGCATCACCCATGGGGCCATGACAAATCCTGCTAAAGAAGCAAGTCCAATTGCTCCGACAGCGAAATAGGAAGTAGAGGTTGCAGTGCGGATCATGCGATACCCCATTTCAACGGGTTGAATACCATCTTCGGTCATTCTTTTACATTGGAGGCCAATGTCGACGCCAGATCCTAAGGCCGTTGCAGCGGAATTGGCTCCTTTTATCATCTCAAACACGCCGCTCCAATTGGGAACCGCATCTTTATAGGTAATGAATTTTTGGCTTAAATCTAAACTGTCAAATGCCCAATTGACTGCGAAGCATGCTTCTTTGAAGATGTTCCCCAAAGATTCCAATACTTTGGTCATGGACCAGTTGGACTTATCTTCAGTGATATGAGTCGCAATCATATTTTTGACTCGATACACTTGTCCTGGCAATGCGACGGCGTTAAGCAGGTTTTTTGCGTCGGCGGCAAAATTGCCAAAATCGTTTACACCGCTGGGGAGATTGGGAAAGGCTTCAACGGCCCAACGCGCTGTGTAACCCAAGGCTCTGATGACATCTTTGGCTTTTTCATCGAAGAAAGAAACGACTCGTTCAGGAATGGAATATTGAACGTTGTCCAGCTGTAAAGCTACGGCATTAAGATTGACTGGTGTTGCGACTGCTGCCATATTGTGCTCCTTTTATTAAGGTTTGGCAAAGATCACTTAAAGAGTATATTTGACAGAGAAAATTAAGTGCAAGAAACTTTTAACTCGACTTTGTACATGTTTGCCCTGGATGCCTCGAGATATTTGCTCTTGGTCGTTTGGCCGAAGGCCAAACGACCAAGAGCAAATAGACGAGGCAGACAGGGCAAAAAATGTGCAAAGTCGAGTTTTAAATGATAAACTTTGGCACTCGCATGCCGCGAGCGCACTCTTCTGCCGTCATCGTTTTTTTCCCTTCTAATTGCACTTCGATCAGGCGCAATGCGCTCTGCCCGCATGCGACAATCCATCCCTCTTTTCCAAGTTTAAGGATCTCACCCGGAGCGCCGGATCCAGCAGCGAGAGCGGCTTTTTTGATTTTGAGTCGTTTGATCGACGAATCCACTTGGATCGTACACCAAGCGCCAGGCGCGGGAGATAGAGCGCGGATTTGATTATGCAAGGCCTCGGCGCTTTTTTTCCAATCGAGTTGTTCATCCTCAGGCGTCAGCTTTTTGGTAAATGTCGCTAAAGAATGATCTTGGGGCGTCTTTTTTACGGTGCCTTTTGCGAACTGTTCGATGACATCGCAAAGCATGGCACCGCTAAGCTCGCACAGTTGATTTTCCAATTCTCCGAAGGTGATATCGTGTGGCAGCGGGATGACTTTTTGCGCAATGATGTCGCCGGCATCCATCTGCGGAGACATTTCGATGATTGTAACGCCGGTCTCTTTTTCACCTGCCATGATGCAAGGACGGATGGGGTCCGCTCCTCGATATTTTGGAAGCAGAGAGGGATGAATGTTGATGCAGCCGAGCTTGGGCATGTCCAAGAGGTTTTTCTTGATGATCTCGCCATAGGAGACGACGACGAAGAGATCGGCATTCCATGTTTGCACTTCAGCGGTAAATTCAGGAGCAGAGGCCTTTTCGGGCTGGAAAATCGGGATCGATGGTTTTAATTGTTGAGCGGTTTCTTTGACGGGAGGCGGAGAAAGCTGTAAATGGCGCCCTTTTGGGCGGTCGGGCCGAGTGATGATTGCGATGATGTGATGATCATGATGAATGAGTGCTCGGAGGACCCTTGCCGCAAAAGAAGAAGTTCCAAAAAAAACGATTTTCACACGCGTTCTTCTAATAACTCTTCAAGTTCATCGAATTCTTCTTCGGGAAGGGGTTGTGCGGAGATGCCTTGGAAACCGATCAATCCGCGCCGGGAATTGCGGCAAAAATCGAGCCAATGGCAAATGTGGGGATTCAATTCGACTTCGTTCTCAATTGCGCCCAATGCTTCGGATAAACGCAATCCAGATCGGTATGTGAGCTTAAAGGCGCGTGCCAGCGCTCTTCTCACTTCCAGGGGAAACCCATGTCGCTTCAATCCGACGAGGTTCAACCCGCCGAGCTTGTAGGGTGCGCCAGCTCCGATCGTGAACGGGGGAACATCGTGCGTGATGCGGCTGAAACCTCCTACCATCGCGTATTGTCCTATGCGGGAAAATTGATGGACAGGTGTCATTCCTCCAATGATAGCAAAGTCTTCGACGACAACGTGTCCTGCAAGCATGGCATTGTTCGCCATGATGACGCGATTGCCGATCTCGCAGTTATGGGCAACGTGGCAATACGCCATGATCAAGCAGTGGTCGCCAATTTTGACAACAGAACCTTCTTGGCATGAGGAGTTGATCGTCACGAATTCTCGGATTTCGCAATTTTTCCCGATGATAACGTAGGTTTTTTCCCCTTTGAATTTGAGGTCTTGCGTCTTCGTTCCGATACTCGCAGAGGGCCAAATGATCGTTCCTGCACCAATCGTCGTATGCCCGTCGATATAGGCATGAGATTTGACGACGACGTTATCTTCAAGGGTGACTGTCCCTTTGATGACGGCATAGGGTTCGACAGTCACATTCTTGCCGATCTTGGCACCAGGCTCAATGATCGCTGAGGGATGAATATTTGACATGAATTTCCAATTCTTAAAGTTCTTAAAGTTGCTCTTTATTGACGAGCGCAAACCCAAGTTCCGCTTCAACAGCAAGCTGCCCATTCACCAATGCTTTTGCCAATACCCTTCCTCCATTATTGCTAAGGTGCAACCCTGTCACATGGAGCGTCAAAATATCTCCAGGAATGATGGGCTTTCTAAACTTGGCGTTATTGACGTTAAGCAAAACAGCAATCTTTTCGCTGTACCCTTTTTTATGAGCCAAGATACCGCCAGTTTGCGCGAGCGCTTCCAATACAAGGACGCCGGGCATGATTGGCACATCGGGAAAATGTCCAGCAAAAAACTGTTCATTCATAGTCACATTTTTTTGGCCAATGATCACATTCTCCTCAAGGTTGAGATAGATAATCTTGTCGACCAATAAAAACGGGTAGCGGTGAGGCAAAATTTTGGTGATATCCTTCACATTTAAAATGACAGGTTGACTGTCAATTGCGACGCCCATCACATATTCTCCATTTTACTGTGATTAAACAACTCTTTAGCAAATGCATTATTGGAGGTATGGCCGGAACGCACGGCGATCACATGAGCCATGAAGGGAGGGACCAGCGAGAGATCTCCGATCAGATCTAAGACCTTGTGTCGGACCATCTCATCTGGATAGCGCAGCCCTTCTGGATTGACCACCTCATCATCTTTGATGATGACGGCGTTGTCCAAACTTCCTCCGTTAAAGAGCCCTTTCTCTATCATAGGTGCGATTTCTTCATAAATAGAAAAAGTGCGGCTAGGCGCAATTTCATTTTTAAAGCGTTCACTCTCTACGGCAAAACTATAGAACTGAGTGCCAATCGTCGCCGATTGGGGATAGTGGAGTGTGTAACTGATACGGTACTCATCAGATGGCAAGGCGATCAGATGGGTATCTTTTTGAGACCAATAAATGGGAGCTTTAAGTTTGAAAACTATTTTGTCGGTTTCCAGTTCGCAAATTCCTCCGGCCTCAATCAATGAGACAAATTCGCGAGAGCTTCCATCGAAAATCGGCACCTCTCCCCCGGAAATCTCAATCAATAGATTATCGATTCCATAGGCCCGCAAGGCTGCGAGAAGGTGCTCAACGGTTTGGACAGAATCTTTTCCATTTCCAATGATCGTGCAGCGAGGCGTCCCCTGCACAAATTCAGATCGGGCATGAAGTTTGGGACGATGAGGCAAATCGACGCGCTGAAATACGATGCCAGTGTTTTCTTCAGCGGGACATAAACGAATAGAAACTTTTTCACCGCTAAACAGTCCAATGCCTTCAGCAGAAATACTGCGCAAGAATGTCCTCTGCTTCTTCGGGGCGGGAACTGCCGGGCAATCCTTTAAAGCTGAAACTTTACACTGGAATGACAATAGAACCTCATATTTCTAAAATGGAAAGTCATCCTTATCGATAAGAAAGTACCCTAAAGAGTGGTTTTATTTCAAGACCGAACAATAAAATACAAAGGCATATAGAGATAATTCCAGCATCCCCCCAAAGTGCAAACAGCGTGGGAATGCGCTCAACTGTTAAACGATGATTTAACACACCCTCAGCGGCCCCCAATGCCGCTATCTTCGACCCGAACGGGTCGATGACAGCCGTAATGCCTGCATTGCAAACCCTTATCAATGGAATGCCATTTTCCACTGCCCTTAAACGCGCGTGAAAAAAATGCTGCTCATGCAAGGTGGAATGGGGGTAATAATTATCATTTGTCAAGTTGACGAACAGCTCAGCCCCTTTTGCCCTCGCATCGCGCATGATGAAGGGGAACGTCTCCTCGTAGCAAATTGAAACGCTAAAGGGAACCTTATCACCAAAAATTTTAGTCCCAGCGCCATGCGAGAAAAAATCAAAAATTCCATAACTTTTTGTCCAAGGGCGCATCCATTCAAACGGAAGATATTCACCTAGCGGCAAAAGAATTTGTTTATCATTCCGATCTAACCGGTCACTATCGGGCTTGAAATAAAACGCCGAATTAAAATTTTTCCTTACTATCACATCGGCGTGATCGAGACCGGCGACGACTTCAGCTCTGTATAAATTTGCCAATGTCTGGCAAAAAAAGAGATTTGACACACACCAAATTTTTTCATTTGTTAGCACACGCTGCTCTGCAAAGGGTGGTTTCAGCGGAGGGAACGCTTGAACGACTTGAGGCCCGACTTCAGCAATCAACATCCTCTTTGCCTCGGCGTACCGATAAAATGAAAAATCGGATTGCAAAGGGACAGCAGCCTCCGGCAGCGCGATGAGGTCGCATGGGGGATTGTCTTTAACGCATTTAAAGATGCGCCACCACTGTTCGATCGGTTCAACAAACTCGCGCATCCGATCAGGATGCGGCGTTTTTTGAGAGGGAAGCCATGCTGTTTGGACCAAAGCGACGTCGAGGGTCTTTATTGCGCTGGACTGCCTAGACAAATGAGCCCATCCAAAAAGATAGGGGACGCACGCAAAACAAAGCGGTAAAGCAAAATTCCTTTTCATGCGGCTGGCATTGAGGGCGAGCAAATTGACGAGCATGACCCAAAAAGACAACCCGTAGACGCCAAAGACACTGGCAAATTGCAAAGACGCCGCATAGTGAGTGAGTGCAAGCCCGATCGGATTCCAAGAAAAACCGCATGCAATGAAAAGGCGGGACCATTCCATGACTGTCCACAGCGCAGCGCATGACAAAATGCGTAAAAAAGGAATTTTCCCACTAGCAGGAATGCAAACCGTTAACAACCCGAATTGACAACCCATCCCGAGGGCCACTAGAGCATAGACGAACAGAATATAAAAGCCTTGAAATTCGATGGCCGTC
The DNA here is from genome assembly GCA_030043815.1 of Candidatus Rhabdochlamydia sp. Lineage (GTDB taxonomy): Bacteria > Chlamydiota > Chlamydiia > Chlamydiales > Rhabdochlamydiaceae > CAJCIW01. The sequence continues at coordinate 7,723 of JASHWX010000010.1, read as the reverse complement.
ATCCAAGAGAGTTGGACAAGCTGAACGCAGGTAAACCAAAGCGTGCCGTGCAAAAACCGTCGTCCTTGCGGCAATGAAAAGAAAAAGAGGCAAAATCCTGCGACTGCTGCAATCGCTCCTAAGCTCCCTGCTCGAACAGGCTGGCCCCATGCAACGATGAAGAAACTGGCGATGATCCCTAAGACTCTAAGAAGCACTGGGTTCTTTAGATTTTGAAGATTTGGACCCTTTGCCGTGCGCTAAAAGGACGAGAAGACCTCCGATGATGCCCAGGTTCTTCATAAAATTGATCAGTTCGATGTCCCTCTCAGGATTTGGCATATCCCAAAAATGGTGGAAAACGATGGTCGCTGGCAGCATGAAAATGAACAGAAGAAAAGACCCTAAACGGATCCAAACGCCTAAGAACAATAAGATCCCTCCAAGGAGCTCGATGATGACCGAGGCTAAAAGCAAAGGAAAGATTTGACTTAACCCCCACTCCAGGACCTGCTGCAGCACGGGGCTTCCAACGCTTGACGCAAGCCAATCTGTCAGGGCTTGCGTGAAAGTGTGCTCTGTCATTTGCCAACCGAGAATTTGAATTAATCCTGCAGCAATGAAAATGATACCGATTAAAGCCCTGCCGACAAAAGCGACAATCCACTGGAGTATGTTCATTTGAGCACCTTTTAAAGCTCAATATACAAAATAGATGAATTTTAATGAAATCCATATTATATTATTGCGCATGCGAAAACCATTTCGAGAACATCACTTACTTCAAATCCTTAAAACATTCGAGGAACAAACTCTTCCTCTAGATGCTTATCTGCGCAATTATTTTCGCGCTCATCCCTCTGTCGGCTCAAAGGACCGTAAAGAAATTTGCGAGGCGATCTACAGCATGATCCGATGGCGGAGTATGCTTGATTATTTTTCCGAAAAGCCCCATTCATGGGAAAAACGGTATGCGCAGTATCGGCAATTTCCTCTGACTCAAGCCATTCAGGACGCCTCGATCCCCGCTCATATCCGTGCAAGTTTTCCCAAAGCCTTTTACCAATTGCTCTCGGATTCTTTAAGCGAAGACAAAGCCCTTGAGTTTTGCCTTCTGTGCAATGAGCCGGCCCCCACAACGATCCGCGTCAACCTTCTAAAAATCTCGCGCAGCGAGCTCATGGACAAGTGGAAAGACAGCTTTCAATTTTCCCCTTGCCTCCATTCTCAGGCAGGCATTCAATTTCAAGAAAAAATCAATTTTTTCGGCATGGAGGAATTCAAGGCCGGGCTTTTTGAAGTTCAAGACGAAGCCAGTCAGTTGATTGCTGACTTGGTCGCGATCAAGCCGGGCGAGCAATTGCTCGACTATTGCGCCGGTTCAGGAGGAAAATCTCTCGCAATCGCTCCAAAAATGAAAGGGCGGGGACAGATTTTCTTGCACGATATCCGAGCGCACACCCTGGCGGAGGCAAAAAAAAGACTGAAGCGAGCAGGCATCCAGAATGCGCAGATTCTCCCCCATACTTCCCCTCATCGCACGCAACTCAAAGAAAAGATCGATTGGGTGCTCGTCGATGCCCCTTGCACAGGCACGGGCACACTCCGGCGCAACCCGGACATGAAATGGAAGTTCGACCTTTCCACACTAGAGCGCCTTGTGAAAGAACAGCGCGCAATTTTTGCGGAGGCGCTCGCTTATGTTAAACCCGGAGGGCACATCGTTTTCGCGACGTGCAGCGTTCTTCCCCATGAAAATGAGTCGCAAATGAATTATTTCCTTTCCCATTTCCCCTTGGAGAAAGTCGGAGAGCCGTTCTCTTCTTTCCCTTCGCGCGGCGGAATGGACGGCTTCTTCGGCATTGTTTTAAAAAAAAAGAAGGATTAACTTAAGAAGCAAAGGAAATCATCATGAAGATCTTCACCCTATTTTTTTGCCTTCTCGCCTCTTTGCCCGCATTTGCGGAAGATGAAATGCCAAACGCATCTGAAAACCTCATCGTCTACAATCGCATTTTGGCCAAGGTCAATGGCAAAACGGTCTCTGTGATCGATGTGATGAAGAGAATGGAGCTCTTCTTGCAAAAGCATTATTCTCATCTTAGCAATAACAATGTCGCCCGCTATCAATTTTTCTCCTCCCAATGGCGCGAATTTTTAACCCAAATCATCGATCAAGAATTGATGATCGCTGATGCAGCAAAATTGGAAGTCAAAGTCAGCGATGCAGAAGTTCGAGAAGAGATCTTGAACCGCTTTGGCCCCAACATCATGCCAACGCTCGATAACATGGGCTTTACTTACGATGAGGCAAGACAAGCTATTCATGATGACATCCTCGTCAGTAAGATGATGTGGTTCCGCGTCAATTCTAAAGCGCTGACCAAGGTCAATTCCCAAGATGTCAAAGAAGCATATAAAGCCTATTGTGAAAAGAATCCTGCCATGGAGGAATGGGAATATCAAGTCTTAAGCATTCGGTCATCTCAGAAGGAGGCAAGCGAGATGCTTGCAAGGCGCGCCTTTGATCTTTTAAATACAAACCTTGAACTCGCAAAGGTTTCGGAAGAGCTCAAGGATGAAAATGTCACCGTCACCCTTTCCTCCGAGTTAAAAGCCGATGAAAAATCCGTGTCCGCGTCACACAAAGAAATCCTGATGACACTTTCCGACAACACTTTCAGCGAGCCGATCGCCCAAGTCAGCCGCGCAGATAATTCCGTCGTTTACCGGATTTTTTACTTAAAAAAACACTCCAAGCGCGAACTCCCTATTTTTGAAAAGATCGCCGATGACATCAAAGAGCACCTTCTGCAACAAGCAGCAGGCAAAGAAAACCAACTCTACATCACTAAACTCAGAGAGCGGTTCGGCTACGACGAAAAGCACATGACGGAAACTCTCCCTGATAATTTTCAGCCCTTTGCTTTGAAATGAAAATGTTCAAACCATCGGACTTGAAGGCATTCTTGGAGGAATGCGGAGTCGGTGCAAAAAAGGGCCTTTCACAACATTTCCTCATCGATGGGAACATCATTCAGAAGATCCTCGCGACGGCACATGTCGCCCCTCAAGACGAGGTGCTGGAAATCGGTCCGGGGCCCGGCGCCCTGACACAAGCCTTGCTTGAAAAGGGGGCTAGGGTCACAGCCGTGGAAATGGATCCTATCTTCGGCCGCGCACTTGAGCGGCTCCAAGTCGACGACCGCCTCCGCATCATCGTCCAAGATTTTCTGGCATTCCCCCTTCACGATTATCTGAAAGATAAAAGGTGCAAGGTGATTGCCAATCTTCCTTATCATATCACAACCCCGATCCTTACCTTGCTCTTACCTTTATATCCCCAGATCGAGTCAACAACCGTCATGGTTCAAAAAGAATTCGCCGAGCGGATGATGGCAAAAACCAGAACCCCCGCATATAGCCACTTGACCTTGTTTGTGCAATTTTACAGCGCTGTGAAAGACCATTTTCCCGTCAGCCGCAATTGCTTTTACCCGCGGCCAAAAGTGGATTCTACAGTGGTCCATTGCAAACTCCATTCCCCACTGCTTAAAAACCCCGGCCCCTTCTTTCAACTCACGCGCACAGCATTTGGACATCGGCGTAAAATGCTCCGCGCCTCGCTCAAAGAAATGTACAGTCCTTTAACTATTGAAGAAGCCCTTGAGAAAATCGGCCATTCTCTAAGAAGCCGCCCTGAAGAGCTCACTTTGGATGACTTCCTCTCCTTTTACGATGTCTTGCAAAGTAAAATGAAAAGCTGAGAATTAAGACTCCAATGACTGTCATCACGGCGGCAGTATAGCCCCATAGTCCTTTCTTCACTTTTTTCCAGGCAAGCTGCGCTTCATGCTGCCAAGTACTCTCCACCGTTTTTGATGCATAAAGAGGCGCTGCCTTAAGCACTTTTCCACTTAACGACAAAACCTGCATTTCGCCCACTTTTTGATCTGCTGCAATGGGCAACGGGCCAGTTTGCCATAAGATAGCTGTTTTAAAGGCGGGTTCTTCGGACGGAAAATATTCGAGGACAAGGTCTTGCGGCAAATAAGCCTGTAAAGGAGCTTTTCCCCCTTCGACGGCCTTTGCGAAAACATCAAACCCTTTGGAAAACAAAGTGCGGGATGCCTTTTTCTCATGAAATCCCGCTTCAAAAAGAGCGATGGCATCGCGGTAGCGGTCTTCTATTTTCTCACAGCCCAACACAACGGCAATGAGTTTGCGCTCCTGATCTTCCGCTGCAGCGACAAGCGTATATCCCGCTCCGATCGTATATCCCGTTTTTAGCCCGACCGCCTTCGGATAATAAAACTTCCCCGGCTTTACCAATGCATTGTGTTGACGCAGAACCGATTGAGGCTGCTTGTTTGTCTCTGGCCGGACACACTCATTTGTTCTCATCACTTCTCTTAAAAAGGGGATTCCGAGCGCTTCTTTGGCCAATATCGCAAGGTCGTAAGCGGTCGACTTATGCTCTTCATGAGGAAGGCCATGAGGCGTGAACAATGTCGTCTTGGCGCACCCTTTTTCTTTAATAAATTGATTGAGCTCCGAAATAAAAGTCGGAATGTCTCCCGAGACATGCTCCGCAATCACATTGGCGGCATCGTTGCCTGAATTAAGCATCAGTCCATAGATGAGAGTCCTAAAAGGAAGGACCTCCCCGACCTTGATCCCCATGTGCGTCCCCCCAAATTCCAATCGATAGGCCGGGTGGCTGGCCCGTCGGATGTGAGGATGTACACATACAACGGCGTCATGGGAAGCCGTCACCATCTCATCTAAGGCATGCCCTTTCTTTTGCAAAGCATAGACCGCCGTAAACACCTTCGTCGTGCTGGCCGGATACATCGGGGTATGCGCATTTTTCTCAAATAGGACCGCCCCTGTCTCTGCGTTCATCAGAATGGCCGATTGGGCAGAAACGTCGACTTTAATGGAAGAGAAGGAACAAAGGACTGCAAAAAGTAAAAAATATTTTAATAACATCTTAAGATTAAGGAGTTAAGGATGTGAAGATCAATAGGTTCTACTCCAAGGATCCCAAAAAAGGCATCTAAACTCAAGAGACATTTTTCAAAAAATATTTAATACCACCTTTAAAAAAAGTACCGAAGTTAAGTAATAATAAAATTTTGAGTTAACATCTTGACAGACCCCCCGCTCGCCAGCTAAACTAAGAATTGAGCGGGGGAACAAATAGAGGCAATGGGGTAGACCGATGATCAATCCGAATATTTTGGAAGAGGCCTTTCAGGAATATTCTAAAGATCTGTCAAAATGGGTCCCGGATGGGATCATTCACGTCGACCTAAAGCTATTGAACGATCTGGGGCTGCTGAACAATGCTGAGCTGGAGCATTCTGTCAGCGACGCCCACCTTAACCACTACTTCCACATCATTGAGACACCCGATAAAGTCACCCTATTCAATGAACAATTTGCGATCTGGATCGTCCCGCAGCTTGTCGAGGACAACCCATCGACAATGACATTGATCGCGCTTCTGCAGAACAATAAGCCGCATCTCGAAATTGTCTATCTGACAAATGGGGTATATAACACTCCAAAATATATTCTGAAAATTTTACAGCATTTTATCACTGAAGTCCAAGACACGGAAGCAGTGATTTCTTCTATTGGCAAGAAACCTTAATAAAATTTAACGCAAAGACGCCAAGTCGCCAAGAGAAAAAAAAACCCTCCCTTAGCGTCTTAGCGTCTTTGCGTTTACTTCTCTTAAGATTCATCTTCTAAGGTAGGTTCTTCAACGAGTTCTTCTTCGATGACAGGTAGCGCAGCGTCATTGCAAGCAGATTTAGCGATGATGCCATCGACGATTTTTTGTGCGAGGATGCGGTAGATCAGCGCTGCAGAATCATCATGAGCGCCTTCTATGGAATCGAGTTGGCCAAGTGAAAAATCGAGCACCTTTTCGTAAGCTCCATGAGGGCCGATGAAGGTCAAATCCCGAACAGAGTTGGAATCGACATAGTCATAATCGGCAAAGGCTTTGACGATTTGAGGGCCCAACACCACTTCTGAAGTGTAGCCATCGATCAGGGAAATTTGCACGTTGATGGTGCGGCGATTTTCTGTTCCGACAATATTATCGCGTAAATGCCCTGACGTAGGATCTCGATCGTAGCGAAAACCAATTCTGTCATCGCTTTCTGCGACAATAGCCGCTTCTAAAATCCACATCCCGCCTGACTGAACGCAATCAAATTGTCCCGAAGCGCTCAATGCTCGCACAATTTCCGTATTGAGCTGTCCTTCCCGATCCCCTTTGATGTAAGGAACAGAAATTGTTGTCATAGAGGTGGTGCTTTGCTCGCTCCCTTCGAAATGGTATCCGCATCCGAAGAGCAAAAGCATCAAGAGGAACTTGATCACTTTGAGACCATTGCATAAGTGATCATGCTTGTTAAAAACGCCCATTTCGCGATCTTTCGATTCTCGCTCGCCCCCTATGGGGCGTCCCGCATATGCGGGCTCGCTCGAATTCGAAATCTCATCAAAATGGGCTGTTTTTTCCAAGCATGCTGACTTATGCAACGGTCTCATTTTATTTCCAACTGACCTTGCTCTTCTTTCGAGTCGACAACTTGCCCAGACTGCACAGGCAAATTTAAGATAGAAGGCGACTTAGATTTTTCTACTTGGGGCTCTTCTTGTTTTGCTGGAAGGCTGCTCATAGGCGCCACATTTAATTTGGCAATTCTCTTCGTCGCTAATTCCGCTACTTTGGTCTCTGGGTATTTCGCTAGAATCCGCGTATAGTAGATGTAAGCGGCATTAGGCTTCTTTGTGCGCTCGTAAAACCGTCCAGTGTCATAGAGATCGCTCGCATACACTTCTTTCATCTCGGAATACATTGTCTCAGCGACAGCAATCTTCTCTTCGCCAGGCAGATCATGGCGGAACTTGCGCAAGTTAATTTCTGCGAGGTCCAAGTAATCTTGATCGGGGTATTCTTCTTGGGATTCGATCAGATACGCGCGTTCAATGCCGATATAGCTTTCTGCAGCGAGAGGATGCTTTGGGAATCGGCGGATCAGCGTTTGATATGTGTCGATGCTTCCCTTATAGTCTTCCTCTTTTAAAAGAAGCTCCGCTTTTCCAAAGAGGGCATGCGCAGCTAAATCGTGATGGGGAAGTGCTGTGATGACTTCCTCATAAATGGCGAGCGCTTCTTCTCGCGCAGAGACCCATTTCGGCAAAGTTTCCCATCCCAATACGTGCTTTTTTGCACCATGGTGGTATTCATCAGCGATTTTAAATTTGCATTGGATCACTTCTTCAAAGAATTTAGGCGTTGCCTGCTTCTTCAAATAGGTAGTGAGAAAGCGGTTGGCGTATTCGTATTCATGTAAATTAAAATAACTCATCCCCAAGTAATAGTAGGACTCTCGTGCAAAAGGGGTGTCGGGAAAATTTTTCACCACAATGATTGCTTGACGGATCGCCTCTTCCCAATACTGCTTTTGATAGGCGTCCATCGCGGCGCTATAGTGCTCCTGAACGGACATCGTGGCCACTTCTTCGCTTTTGATCAATTTTCCATTCTTAAAAGTATACGCGGCGTTGAGCACAAGCGGGCATAAGAGGAGAAAAACGAAAAGGGATAATTTTTTCATCCTAAATGACAGCGCGGAAACCCAGTTCTTTAGGACTGGGAGGAAGCGCTGCTCCTTTTTTTAAAATTGAAATAAAAATAATTTCTAGGGATAATTTCTGT
>JASHWX010000094.1 GCA_030043815.1 Candidatus Rhabdochlamydia sp. | reverse complement strand
GTCTCTCTCATTCCACTTCTTTAGGGAGATGGCTTCGGGGATTCGGGGAACGGGACCTATTTCTGCTCCCAGATAGTACCGGTATGCGCCTGCCTCAAACACTCTTGAGAGAATTAACTTAAGGCTCGCTTTGTAAGAGGGGCTTGCGGGAAGATAGTGTTGGGGATCGATGCGGCTGGGGATGTTTAACTGCCATTGGCATTGTTTTTTCCAATGATTTTCTTCAGCGATGAATTGCCACCAAGATTTGCATACTCTTTCTGCAAGCGCCAGATCTTTAGGCCCTAAACAATTCAAAACAGCACCAAAAAGCTCGCCGGGCAAGCTTACAAAAGGATCAACACTGGTTACATGTATCATAATTATTCCTTCATTATTTTAATTTTTTACATTATTAATGGTGCATTATTAAAACGATTTTTGTCAAATTATTTAAAACCCGGGGTGGTTGGGAAAAGAAAAAATGTTGACTTCAAGCGCGATTAGAGAGCAAAGCCCTTGAGTATACCCAAACAACCTGAAAATTTGGTTTTTGAGCTGCGTGAAAGCTCCCGCGGTTTGACGATCGCAAACGGGTCCATATTGCTAATATTGACCCGTTTGCGATCGATCGAAACCCGGGGCTTTGACGCGCTTAAAAAATCCAAATTTTCAGGTTGTTTGGGTATGCTAAAAACTAAATGTTCCATTCACATAAGCAGTATGGTCATGGAACCAGCTGTTCCATTCGAAATTGTAGAAGATATCAATGCCGTATCTGCCGTAGAACATCGTCAAAAGATCGAAAGTCGCTTCCGCAGTGTTGAGGTTTGGCGCTTTGATGTACGACGTAACATAAGGCTTATCTAAATTGACGAGCCTCGAGACGGTCTTTTCACGTTTATAAAGGAATTCTCTTCGATATTTTAAGGTCAGCTGAGGCCTGATCGTCGTTGTCGGCGTAACAAAGGTGTAATTGGCCAAGAATCCTAGGTCGAGCTTGAGCGACTTTGTATGCTGCTCTTTATATCGAAGGTCAAACATGCCTGCGCGGTGTTCCCGATATCCATCGATCGAGAGATAGCAGTATTGGACATCGGCAAGCGGGACGAATTGGAATCCGCAGGGAAGCCCGCTGAATGGAGGATTCATGAACGTGTATTGCACGCCCAAAGTCGAGGTGAAATCCCATCCTCGCGGGAATCCTTTATCGACCAAATCATTGTTAAAGCCTGTAACCCGAGGAAATGAGTTCCATTGATAGCCGCCGCCGACAATCGCAGTGGCTGCAAATTGAGGAAGGGATCGAGGCACATAGCTTCCATAAAGGAATAAATCCACTTCATCTGTATCCGAATGCCCGCCATGATGTTTGATCTTTTCATGCGTGTGCTCGTAGGTGAGTGACGAGCCGATTCCAAATTCGCTAAAGGCATAATTGAAACCCAACATGGCTCCGCCTGTCCAATAGCGAAACCCTTCTTGCCCATGCTTGGTGAGGTAATTGCCAAGCGTTCCGATCGGTCCGAAATAAATCGTCAGAGGATAAGGAATAGGGGGGCTTTGAATCTCCTGGATCAATGTTTGCTGCTTTTCGGAAGTTCTTTTGGGGCTTAGCGCAATGAGATCCTCCATGGGAACATTCGCTGCATACTTTGCCGCACTTGGTCTCTTAAGATTTCCGTCATTCTTCGAGATTTGATGATTCATTTGGAAGATATGCTCTTCAATCATCTGATTGATATGATATAAATTTGAGAAAATCACGGAGGCGAAATGGGCGATTTTGTGAGTGGGAAAATCGGAGGGAGGAGTTGGCATCGGATCAAAACTTAAAATGAAACTGTCATTAGTCGATGTGATAAAAGCGTTCTTAAAGTGAGGATTGTTGACGACGATATCTGTAAAATTTCCCGCGACCCCATTGTTGGCGGTAAGGAAAGTGAAAGTCGTTCCAGGGGGAAATGCGACATCGGGAATGTTGACCTCCAGCGTCCCCCCGTTAATTGTCGCGGTTCCTTCAGGACTTGGACCCGTGCTCGATACGACGAGCTGGGAATAAGAAGTGGCGCTATCAATGTTAAGGATGAACGTTCCAGTAGAATTCTGCATGTAAGAACCATTGATGGTCATCGTCCCTACCGAACTTGTGGAACCCGGTGCCACTGTCGCGTCATTTGTCACAGGCAGATTTTGGGCTCCATCAATGCCTTGAAAAATGCCTGTTCCCTGCAACACTTCTGTGCTAGTGATCTCAAGGGCAGCGCCTTGAAAGATATCATTATTAGTGAAGATTCCATCAACCATCGGATAGCTCCCGAAACTTAAGAGGAAACTATCGCTCGTCGATGCGATTGAAGCGTTCTTATAGCGGGAATTGTTTACGATAATATCTGTAAAACTTCCCGCCACACCGTTGTTGGCAGTAAGAAAAGTAAAAGTCGTTCCATTGAGAAGTGCGACATCGGGAATGTTGACTTCCAGCGTTCCACCGTTAATTGTCGCTGTTCCTTGAGGACTTGGGCTCGTGCTGGATACGACGAGATGAGAATAAGAAGATGCGCTATCAATGTTAAGGATGAAAGTTCCGGTAGAATTCTGCGTGTAAGAACCATTGATGGTCATCGTCCCTACAGAACTTGTGTCGCCCGGCGCAACGGTCGCATCATTTGTCACCGGCAGATTTTGAGCTCCGCCGACGCCTTGGAAAACACCTGTTCCCTGCAGCACTCCGGATCGAGTGATCTGAAGGGCAGTGCCTTGAAAAGTGTCATTGTTGGTGAAGACCCCCCCGCTGATTGTCGAGGCCAAGAGTTCTGCAACGATCAAATTGCCATAACCTGAAGAGGAGGTGATGACAGGGCCGTTATTCGTCAACGTACCGCCTGTCATGCTGATATTCGCGCATTGGATCAAGCATCCGATCCCGCCCTCAGAAATCGTTCCAGTATTGTTGCTTGTCAACGAACCCCCGGTCATCTGTAGAGTAATCCCAGTGAGATCGAGCTTGCTTCCGATAGCCCCTGATACCGTTCCGGAGTTGATCATTTTAGTCGTTCCCGAGCTGATTAAAGCTCTGTTTGCTACCTCGAGCAATGATCCGGTCGCATTCTCGCTCACCGCGCCTGCATTTTCGGAAATGAATGTTCCTCCATTTTGAACATAATTTCCCACCTGAACAAAAGTCCCATATGTATCTGATGAAGAGATCGTCGCAGCGCTTTCGTTGACACATGTCACAGTCCCTTTCTTCAGCGTAAAAGTACCAGAAGGTGCAAGAAGAGCGCTGCCTATCAAACCCATTCCAGGGGATGTTGCGTTAAAAATATTTAAATGAGTAATGTAGCTTGTAAAATTGCCAGTAATATCAAATTTATTCAAAAGCGTCAGCGTTCCGTCACCTGTCGCGGTGATGCTTTCAGAGCCCCCATCGCTAAGAGCCCCTTTGCCGATAGTGAGCGAAGAGCTCGAGACGATATTGAACGTTAAATTCGTCCCTCTTAAAAAATGGATAGGCACATTGAGCATATGATTGCCTGCAGTGACCTCCAGAAATGTAGCTGGGGACTCGAATTCTATATATTGAGCCCCCATCCCCATTGTAGAAGTGGAAAGCGTGTACGAAGTTGTCGAATTGTGGAAATTAAGAGTCTCTAAAATGGGACTGATCGTTGGATTTGAGAGATAAATAATAGGCCCAGCCGGTCCAATCGTCGAGTTGAAAACCGCCGTATCCGGCATGGACGTGCCAGCCGGGACGCAAGAAGGATCCCAGTTTGCGCTTACATTCCACTGATCGCCTGGTGTCCCTCCCCCTGACCAAACCTCGGGAGATATACAAGAATAGATGCTCGCAGGAAATAGAGTCAGTGTCCAAATCCAATTATTTTTCAATTGCCGCATAAAATACACAGGTTTAATTAGGAAATCCCTAATCTCACCTATATTAAAACAGCAATTTTAAATAAATGTTTTTGTTCTGCCCAAGATAGCCCGCGTTTTTTTTCACATTGCAAATAAATGATATCCACCATATAATATTTTTTCCTATATAACGGAGAGTTCACATGGCTAGTGCTATTGTAGCTGGACAGGTGGGAATTCCAGTTTCACCAGTCACTCGAACCCCAAATAAAGTGAAACCCATCACTCGAATCGCAGATCAAGACTTTTCAGACATCTTCTTTAGTTTTTTTAAAGGACAAGTCATAGACATTGCTAAAGGTGTAGGCTATGCTACGTTTTGGATCACTAAAGCGCTTCACCCGCTCCCGTATCAGTATCGAGAGTTTGGAAAATTAATGCGCGATGTAAAAAACTTCATCAGCTTCACAGAGATCCCCGAAAAGCTGACTAAAGTTGTAAAAAGCGTGAAAGAATTTTTCGAAAATCCTTCGATTCCTGCAGGCTGCACTGCGGTTAAAGAAAACATGGGATTGGCAAACTCTCTATTAGATTCAATTGAGCTTATCGGAACGAGAAAAATTTTTCGCATTGGAAAAGAACCGCTCATCTATTTTGAAGCAGCTAACCATGGAGCCATTCTCGTGGGATCAGGGATCAGCGCTTATGAAAATGTCGATAAGATCGATCAAGCCGCCCCCGATGAATCTGCAAAAGCAGGGCTGTACTTAATCAATCTCGCCAGGGATGTCTCTTACGTCGTGTTTGGAGCTTTTGGTTTATTTTGTTTTTTTGCAGGATTTGCTGCAGCGCCATTTTATCCTGTTGTCATGGTCGCCTGCTTAACGACCGCACTTACCTTTAGCATAGGCGGTTACTTCTATGAAAGGATTATCAATCCTGAAGAGAACCCCAATTACTTTGATCCCAACAAAATGCAGATTTCTATACAGAATCGAAATCTAAGGATGAGTGAATTACTATTAGAAAATGGTCGTTTAGAAACTTCTATACTGAATCGAGATCAAAGGATGAGCGAATTATTGCTAGAAAATGGTCGTTTGGAAACTTCTATGCTGAATCGAGCTCAAAGGATTCAGGAATTAGAGCAAGAGAATGTTGTTTTAGAATCTCGCGTACGGCATCGAAATAGCGTTATCCAAAATTTAAACCAAATTAACATTGATTTGCGACAAAGGCAAATGAACCTACCCTAATATTATGTTTAAATGCACGAGCACAACGGAGAGATCAACGCAAAGACGCAGGGCCGCTTAAGACGCGAAGAAAACTACTATAATAAATCTTTGCGTCTTGGCGACTTGGCGTCTTTGCGTTGATCCCTATCGGTTGTGCTCAAATAGTCCGTTACAGAGGTGCCCAAAAAAACCAACTTTTGAGTTTTCTTCGGTATAATGTCTCGTGATAAGCTTTCCGATAATTGATGGTTAATTTTCAGAGACTTCGGATTCTATCTCTTTTTGGGCCGTCTTATTTTCTTCTTCGGCCTTGACTTGCCCCGGGGTGACGACCGGCTTGACTTTTCCGTCGCGCTGAATGACCTTTGGCCTGTTGGAATTCTCGCGGGAATCCTTCATCTTGGACCGGGAAGTTTTGCCGGCGCCTACCTTACCATTAGGTCGAGGGGCGATCGCGACCTCATCATCTTCATTTAGGTCTACCGCTGAGAGAGACGAAACTAAAGAAGTTAAAAGAAATATTATTACTACTCGCATAATTCCATCTAATTACATAAAAAATATTTTGTAAACAATTATTTTTAATTCTTGTCGGTTACGCAGTTGTGATTTACAATGGCCTCAGAATTTTAAATTTGAGGTGGATCATGGCCAAAGGCGCACGCGAAAAAATCAAATTAAAAAGCACGGAAAGCACAGAATGCTACTGGACGACGAAGAATAAACGGACGACCACCGGCAGAATGGAGCTGAAAAAATACGACAAATCACTCAAAAAGCACGTTATTTTTAAAGAAGCGAAATAACCTGAGTTTTGGGTTTATTTTATATACTGCGACCGTTCAAAAAGAGTGAAAATGTCAAGGAGGCGCCGTGAATTTGAACCAGGCGAAGCCCGGCGCCGAAGCAGCTCAACTTGAACAAGTTGAGCGATGCAGGCGGGTTCAAATTCACTGGCTGTCCGACGCTGGCAGATTCACTCTTTTTGAGCGGGAGCAGTATAGAGAATTGCTGCCTATTTCGAGATGAAAGCAACACAAAATTCAGGTAAATAGTGTTTGAGCTGTCCGTCGCATTAAAGTATCTCATCCCGCGCAAGAAGCAGCTTTCCGTCTCGCTGATCGCCCTTCTTTCCGTGGCAGTGATTTCTCTTGTCGTATGGCTTGTTTTAGTGTTTTTATCAGTCACGGAAGGCATTGAGCGGAATTGGTTGAAAAAGCTGACAACGCTAAACGCCCCGCTTCGCATCACGCCCACTCCCTATTATTTTTCCTCTTACTATTATCGGATCGACGAGGTCAGTTCGAGCTCCCACTATGCACTGAAAAACATTGCAGAAAAAGCGGCAAGCGGCAAAACAGATCCCTATTCTCCGGAAGAAGATGGGGAATTGCCGATGCAATTCCCTCAGCCCGACTTTAAAGACCCCGTCAAACAGCTCTATGCTATCTTGAAGCAAAAACAGGTCGTCTTTCAAGATTTTGAGCTCAGCGGAGCGCTCATGCGCCTGCAGCTCGTCCGCCCTGCAGCCGGCCCCCCAGCCAGCATCGGCGCCGATGAAAACCAAGGTTATCTGACGCAAGTTTCCTATCTGGCCTCCTACCCCGATCAATGTCCCGACCTCGCCTCCCTTATCCTTCCCCCGTCGGAAAAAGACCTCAATCACCTCTTTTTTCTCGCCTCGCACACAACAGAGCTTTCACGGCAGGACTCGCCTACTCTGACAGCCAAAGCTTCCTCTCAAGCAGCATCGGGGCGCATTCAAGATCTGCTCCGCAATGTCAAGATCAAGAAATTATCCCCTCAGTATGCCTATTGGCAGCTTCCTTTTGCCCTGCTCCCCGATCGGCAAACGTTTTCAGGAGAGGCTCAATATCGCAATGGCAAGATTTACAGGGTCGATCTGCCTCTCGACGGTTCCAGCGGCGATGTCAAAGTGTGGAGAGAAGGGATGCAGCTCTTTTTGCAAGATAAAGAAGGTTCACGGCATCAGCTCTCTTTCCACACGCCTCTTCTCGTCAGCAATAAAATCGACTTGAATGTCGAGGAAACAACCGATCAATTGCTCTTTAAAGTGCGCTCCGGGCTGCAAGGGATTCCCTTGAACGGGCAGATCGACATGTCGGGATTGAAAATTTCTCAAGCAGAGATTGCTCAATCCAGCTGGCTTACTCAAAAAACACAGCTTCCCGTCAATGAAGAAAAAGAAACAGGGGTTCTTCTCGCGAAGAGCTTTCTTGAAAACGGCGTGATGATCGGCGACCGCGGGTATCTTGCCTATTCAAGCACAACATCGAGCTCGCTTCAAGAACACCGCTTGCCGATCTTTGTCGCAGGATTTTACGATCCGGGCATCATCTCCGTCGGCAACAAATGCATCCTCGTCCCTCCTCCTGTTACGCGGACGATCAATGCCTCGAGCACTTCCTTTAATCTCGACAAGACGCAATCAAACGGCGTCTTGGTTTGGTTCGATGACTTGAGCAAAGCCGAAGAAATGAAACAAGAGATCGCCGCGGCTCTTGCCGAGCAAGGCATTGACCGGTACTGGAAAGTGACGGCATTTAGAGAATATGAGTTTGCCAAAGACCTGTTGCAGCAATTTCAAAGCGACAAGTACCTCTTTGCCTTGATCGGCGTCATCATCCTCGTCGTCGCTTGCTGCAATATCATTTCATTGCTTGTGCTGCTTGTCAACGACAAGAAACGGGAAATCGGCATTTTATGCGCCATGGGCGCAAGCCGGCTTAGCATCGCCGCCATCTTCGGCGCTTGCGGCATTGCCATGGGAATCATCAGCTGCATCATCGGGACGCTTGCCGCCGTCTTTACGATGCGCAACATCGATTCGCTTGTCCATCTCTTGAGTTTTATGCAAGGCCACGACGCTTTCAATGCTGCCTTTTTCGGCAAATCTCTGCCCGATCAACTCAGCTCCAATGCAGTGACCTTCGTCATGATCACCACACCCTTTATTTCCCTGCTCGCCGGGCTTGTGCCCGCGATCAAGGCATGCGCCTTAAGGCCGTCTGCCATCTTGAGGTCCGAATGATT
>JASHWX010000093.1 GCA_030043815.1 Candidatus Rhabdochlamydia sp. | reverse complement strand
CAATCTCTTGCAAAAAAAGTGGGCGTCTCTTCCGACACCATTCGGCGCTGGGTTGAAGTGTTAAAATCATTTTATTATTGCTTTGCTATTCAACCGTGGTCGAAAAATATCACGCGTTCTCTCATTAAAGAGCCCAAGCTCTATCTTTGGGATTGGTCACTTGTCGACGAGGAAGGGCATCGCAATGAAAACTTAGTCGCCAGCCATCTTCTCAAAGCCGTTCATTTTTGGACAGATCGCGGCCTTGGCGAATACGGTCTATATTATCTTCGGACAAAAGATAAACGTGAAATCGATTTTCTCGTTACAAAAGATAAAAAGCCGTGGTTTCTCGTAGAGGTCAAAACAAAAGCAAAAGGACTCTCTTCAGCTCTCTACCATTTTCAAAAAGAGACACAGGCTCCTCATGCTTTCCAAATCGCTTTCGATCTTCCTTTTGTGAACAAAAATTGCTTTGGGGAAAAAGAACCGATTTTAGTTCCCGCTCAGACGTTTCTTTCTCAGTTGGTTTAATTTTTCTCCTTTGAAAAAAATTCAAGACCGTTTTAAAATTTTAATCATGCTTAACGATCTCGAGCAAAAAATCATCGAAGCCGCTGTTGAGGTCCATCAAAATCTGGGCGGTCCTGGATTGCTCGAGAGCATTTATGAGTCTGCATTGTGCCATGAACTCATGTTGAGAGGCATACGCACACTTAGGCAAAAACCTATCCCTGTCATCTACAAAGGCGTCGAGGTCAGAGAACCCCTGTTTCTCGATATCCTCGTTGACAATCAAATCATTGTCGAGGTGAAAGCGTCCGAAAAAGACATCCCGTTTTATCAGATCCAATTATCGACATATCTGAGAATGACTGGCATTGAGAAAGGTTTACTCATTAACTTTGGCAAGCATTACGTAAAAGACAGCATCTGCCACCTGGTTAACCCTCTACAATATGGTAATCGGCCGGATTAAACGCCGGGAAGTGGAAACACAAGACGCGCACGGGTCCTTTACCATGGGATTTGAGTTGGTGGACCATTCCAGGGTTCACCTCGACACACTCCCCTGTTTTTAAGGTCCAGCAATGGCCGTCGATTTCGATCTCGAGGGAGCCATGGACAACGACGTAGATTTCCTTTGCGATCTGATGATAGTGCTTAAGCGAATCGTGAAGCTCGACTAAAGCGACGCTCCATTTGTTGTCGGTCTTTTGGGAAGAAATGAGATCGTAAACATCGTATGAATGCTGCTTGATCTTTGCTTCGTAGTACTTCTTATCGAGCGCAGGAAAAATATCCATTTGAGGAGGCCGCCACGGGTCGGGCATCTCGTCGGGAATATCGAAATAAACATCTTCAGGGAACGCAAATCCAGGCAGCGCGAATGAGAAAAACCGAGCCAATCCTTGGGGAGTTAACGCATGGACCGTTCCGGGATCGATCTGCGCAAATTCACCGCACCCGAGCACAAGAGGTTCGGCTCCATTGCAGCTGACCTCCATTTCCCCTTCTACGACGACGATGAAATGGCGTTGGACCTTGTGATAATGAGATCCAATCGATTCAGGCGTTTCGAATAACTCTAACTTCCATCCTTGGGCCGCTTCGGGAGGCACCAAGGATGTCACATTTGTCTCTGTGTTCATCATTTTTTCTTTTGAGCAACGATGTAATGGGTCGTCGTTAAAAGTCTCTTGCGGTCAGCTTCGATAAATGCCTCGCCGTCTTGCGTAAAACGGTCGAACATCGATTTAAAGTGTTTAGGCAGGATTTTAACCTTGACCAATGTATTGATGATCGCATTGACACGCGTGTAAAATTTATCAGCATTTTCGATGAGAGGCGCTTGCAATCCATCGATGCTCGCATTTTCATTGATCAAGACTTCAAATCCGGCTTTTTTGATCGCATCCGTGTACTCGTCCACAGACGGAGTTCCAATCGCGCCGACGAGCGGCTTAATGCGTCTCATCAGGCTCAAGTGCTCAGGATTTTTCGGATTATAGTTGGGCAGGCGCACCCAATCCAAGCAAGCGACTTTCCCACCCGGCTTGATCATGCGGTAAATGTCTTTAAAGATAAGTTCCAAGTTTTTCGAGAGACTAAAAGCTTGGATATGATAGACCGCGTCTAAAGAGTTATTCGCGCAAGGCAAAGGCAGGTCGTTCATATCGTGAAATTTGAATTCCAATTGCTTTGTCAGGCCATGCCCTTTGGCAAATTGGTTGGCATGGTAGAGCTGATCGCCATCGATGTTAATTCCTGTGACATGGGCTCCGGTATAAGTGGCCACATGTGCCGCCACTCGGCCCCTTCCACAACCGATATCCAACACCTTGTCCCCTTTTTTAAGCCCTAAATCGCGCGCCATTTTTTCTTCGTAGAGATTTTGATTCTCGATGATCCCCTTTGACAAATCTATCGCAGGAGGAATATACATTTTTTCCACTTGCCCGATCGCGCACAGATTGTTCAGCACGCAGTACCAGTCGATCAACCCCTTCTTAATTTCATTGTAGTAGTCATGGCCCATCTCCTTGATCATGTGCTCTTCGTCCACCCAATCAAGGTCGTAAATTTTGTAAGACTTAACAAACGCATCGACTTTTTCTTGAGGCAACGTGTACAACATCTTGAATGCTTTAAGAACCGTTGACGTTCTATAGGATAAAAACTGCACCTTGGACATCAGACTTGTTTGAGGCATTTGCGTACTCCTTAGATAGATAAACAAAATATTTCTTGTAGCTATCCTCTAAATTTTTAGCAAGCACCTTAATCCGAATGGACTATTCTTCAGGATTTTTTCTTTTCTTGGCCTGCGGCAAAACAGGTTCTTTCCGAACTTGAGATTCGCCGCTATTTTCTGGTGATAACAGTGTAAGTATTGCTGCGAACCCAGCTGGAACTTGACCACCGCTATCTTTCAGATGCAGCAATAATTGATAGGGTGTGCGCTTTTTGCCGTCTTCTGCATTCTTATCGGCTCCCGCATTAAGAAGAGCCTTGATCGAATCGACGTCTAACATCAAAGCTGCCAGATGCAATAGGGTAGATCCGTTGCTGTCTCTAACCCCATTTACAACCTCCCGATCGATGGACAGTTGCACTACCTTTCTAAAAGCCGGAAGCAACGAAGGATTAAATAGCTGTTCATGGAGATTTAGCTCCCCTTTTACAGCAGGGGGTTTTGCAGCCGGCACCGCAGTAAGCTGTTTGGGCAAAGCGGCAGGCTTCGTGTCTTTTAGAGCAATTAAAATTTGGCGGTATTGTTCCACTCGATTTTCCTTATTCAGTCGTTCCATTTGTACTTTTGCCCTTAGCATCTCTGTGGAAGCATTTTTACCTTCAAAACGCTTTTTTCCTAGATCTATTCCGCGCTCCAGATCGATTAAAGCCTCCCTGGCTAAATCCACTGGCATATGGTCTTTGGAATTCTTTGCATCCTTATTCGCTCCAGCAACAAGAAGAAGGTCGACGATCTCCGGAAATCCCATGAACGCAGCTATATGCAACCCGGTACATTGATCGAATATGCCATGTTTATTTGTGAGTGTGTCAAATCTATCCCTACAAGCATTAGCATCAGCTTTTGAATCAAGAAGATGCTTCACTACACGTTCGGCCCGCCATGCGATAGCTACAATCAATGGACGCATATGAAAGTCGTCATCCGTCTTTGCCTCTTTATCTGCTCCATTTTGAAGAAGGAGCTCGACGACTTCAACTCGATCGTGCAAGGCCGCCATGTGCAGCGCTTTTCCATTTACATGAGCGCCTTTTTTTATAAGAGCATGGATGATGTCAATCCTGGAATATCTGACCGCATTAAATAGCGGCAGTTCATGTTCTGATGTTTCGACCTCTGTTTTAGCCCCTTTCTGGAGCAATAAATCGACAAGTTTAAATTCATTTAATTTAATTGCCTTATGCAAAGCGTTTTCCTGATTTGAATCGCCGTTGAGCGCGTTGATATCAGCTCCTGCTTCAATCAAAACAGTCATAGCCTCAATCGCTTTCAATGAGGTCGCTAGATATAATGGCCGCTGCCCTTTAATATCAGGCACTTCCCTGTTAGCTCTATTTGCAACGAGGCATTTGATCACTTCGATATGCCAATTGCAAAT
>JASHWX010000092.1 GCA_030043815.1 Candidatus Rhabdochlamydia sp. | reverse complement strand
ATGAGGGTGTCTTTGGTTGTCGCATCAGGATTAGATCGATAAATCCTCTTCTTAAATTGATAAAAGAGTTTCGCTATCGGTGAGAACACTATCGACCCATAGCAATTGAATGTAAGAGTTAAATCCTTAAGTACAATTTGATTGGAGAAAAGCAGTTTGCTAAGCACCTGATCAGCAATTTTATTAGTGCGCCTGCAGACGAGGCGCAAACTCATAAAATCATTCAAACAGGTGAGTTGCGGGAAGATATGTTCCCTTAACAGATCTGAGGGAAGAGCGAGGATGCGCGGCACTTCTGATTTTATTTCTGGAATTAGACTCATAATAACCATTATATTTTTTATTTCGTTATTAATTATACTAAATATTGACATATAATAATATTAAAATAATAATTTTAAGTCTATTTCAGGGATATTTTGTAAAAGCTTAAGCCTCAATTATGACTAGTGTCTAGTTGAGCACAACAACAAATTTTATTTTTTAAAAATCAGACAATAGCTCGTACTGCGGCCAATCTCCGCATTTTTGCGGAGATTAGGCGTGATTTTCTCCGCAAAAATTATTAAGCTTCTTGTAATCAAATACTTATATTCAGTCTTGACAAATTTTTAATATACGATTCAAAATGTTACCTTATGACAATACCCAAAATCCCGAGCGTGGAGCTATCTTCTTCTTCTTCACCTAAGAAGCCGCCCTTCCTCCCTCATCAATATTCGATCTCGAAGCTCCCTAAAATATTCCTAAAAGACCAATATGACCATGAAGTCCGCATTTTAGCATATCTCTTTGAACTCATGAAAGAGCGGCAAGATCCTACGACTGCAAAGGGGCATTTTGCCGTTTTAATGAAGAGTTCCTTGTATCAAGATCTGATGATGAAGGTGTTTTTTCAGAGTCTGCAAGCCGATGAGCAGCGCCTCTTGGACAAATATCAATCCCTAGACAGGGCGAGGGAAAAATATGCAAAGGCATTGAGCAAAGATAGCCGAATAGACCGAGATAGAAGCGCTTTTAAATATTGGAATAGAAGAAAGGAATTTAAAAAGTTTGCGAAAGCCATTTCTACCGATCTGAAAACAAAATATGGAATCGATATTTCCAGCCAATTAAAAGTGCCGAAAGACTGGGTCAAAAAGACCCAAGGATTTGGATTGTCTGAAGGGATATTAAAAAGAGAATTAGTTAAGGTTGTCCCTGAAAAACTACTTAAGAGCAAAGATTACGAAATCTGCAAAACCGTGGATTGCATCGGAGGCAAGAGAAGTCCCGAAGCGGATTTTTATGAGAAAGTCGATACCGCATTTAAGGCTTATTATGATCAAAAATTCCCTTCGGATGCGTGTGAGAACCTCGATGATCTTACGAGCGACCTCCGCCATCTTTACTTGGCAAAAAAAATGGGTGATTGTTCTGCCATTTTAATGACAGTCACGGCAGTGGTCCACTTCGCGATCAAGAACTTGAGCTCTTCTCCGAATAAAAAGCAAGAGCTTGTGACCCAAGCCTCTCAAATTGTCCAAGGAAGAGATGGCTCCTGGCTGAAACTTGTCAAAAAGATCGATCCCGAAAAAGAAGAGGCTTTAACTCCTCGTGGAATGAGCCTCGCTCCTTTTAACCATGAGGACTACGAAAAGCCTTTAAACAACCTCCCTCAGGTCGATCGGAATCTTACGGAGGGAATTCATGAGTTTGGAAAAACGTATCGAGTCGCCATGCAGCAGCTTCTTGATGGCATTAAACAAATTACCACAATCTATGCAATCAATGAGACTAAGCCAAACCATGATGATTTCACGCGGCTTAAATTCATCCAAGATCTCTCCTTGACCCAACTCATGTTCATGGATCGGCATATTCCCACATTGCGCCATGCCTTTGAAGAAAAATCTTAAAGGGCATTATCTGTTTATTTTTTGTGACAAAAATTTTGCTTTTATGTAACTTATATGTTACAAAAGAGAGAAAAGATGCCAAGGTATAGAGATTATCAAGAAGAACTCATCGAATATCTCAAAGATCATGATGAAGCTGTAGCTTATTTAAATGCGGCTTGGGAAGAAAGCCTGAAAGGTGACGAAGAATCTCAAAAGCTTTTCCTACTTGCCCTTCGAAATGTTGCGGAAGCACAAGGAGGGCTTGGAAAACTCGCACGGAGAGTACGAATTCGAAGAGAACAGCTCTATCGAATTCTTTCTCCACGTGGAAACCCTGGCTTAAAAATTATTAGGGCCTTATTGATTGCATTAGGAATTAATCTCAGATTTGCCTGAAACGGATACGACTTTGAACAGCAGCCAAGGCACGGGGCTTTTCTCTACGGGAAAGAGCACTTCGACTTTGGCGAGGCGGGAAAGCAGCTCTTTCGAGCTTGCTTTGCATGGGATTTTCTTCATTGTGTGCATCCGCGACAAAAAGAGGGCCCAGAGCAGCTTGCAGAAGTCGTCTTTCGTCAACTGGCCTGAAACTTCTTGGTAAGCTTGATCGAGCCTCTCTTCAAATTGTTCGAATGCGAGGGATTCATTGAGGTAGTACTTATAGAGTTTATGATGGCGGATGAGCGTGGAGACGAGGGCTGCCTCTGTGGGGGTGATTCCCTGCAGCTTCATGTGCTTTTTCATTTCTGCGGCGGCCATCTGCGCGGACCTTTCGATGAGCTTCCCTTGTTTCTCGCCGTCAGCTTGCAGATATCCGATGTAGTGGTAGAGGGCTGCGAGGCGCAAAAGGCGGCGGGCTTTGGGCAATTTGATCGAAGGAGTGTACAGGCCGAAGCCTCCCTTTTCTCCTTGAATTGTCTCGAGAGTGATATCATGGACGGAGGTCTTTTGTAGAAGCTTATCGAGGTGCAAAAGCTCGATTGTTTTGGGAGTGCACTTGGCAAAGTCGGCATCTTTGAGCTCGGAGAGCATTTCATCTTGGCTTAAGAACAAGTCGGCGCCGTATCTCGCAGCGATGACTTCTCGAGCGACAGCGGCGCGCATGGTTTCGCGCTCCACTGCATCGCGCGTGATCTCTTTTATGCCATCTTTTGCCATCAAATCATGGATATTTTCATGCGGCTCTAAGAATCGGAATAGATCGTAGAAGTTTTTTTCATGCAAAAACTGCCTAAATTGGCAGAGTTCTTCAATGCAGCAGTCTTTGAATGCCCTGCTTGTCAGCTTTGACTGGAAGCGCTCATCGATGTGTTTATCGCTATTGAGCCTGCGGAAGTCCTGTTTAAATTCATGGGAGAGATAGATCCTCTTGATCGCTTTCTTCGGAATGCCGTTATAAAAGACGTTGTTCAGGGACCCTTCGTACTCGAGCCTGGCGAACCCTTTGCGGTACTGGGCGTTGTAGTAAGCGGGATCGATCAGGATCAAGCAGCCTTGGTTTCCTTCGAAATAGTGCTGTGCTGCCTTGGGATCATGGGTCGCGAACATTGTCCCGATCTTCGACCATGAGGCAAAATCAAATCGAGATTCATAACGGGTCAGATCAGATTTCCCGCATCCTTGCCGGATGAGATCGCGGATGGATTCGTAGAATAAATCCTCTCCTTTTCGAGCCTTAAGCCCGCGCATTAAATAAGAGCCTGGAGTTGTTGGGAAATAAATCGGAATAAAGACATAGCGGCAACCGTGCGGGATATTGCTCAATTGATACTTTTCGAGATTGGGACGAAACTGCATGATCTTGGCGACCTCGGACTCAATGTCCTTCTTGCGGACCTCGGCCAATTGGTCGAGGATGCGCGCAAGCATGGCGCTGCGGCTGTCCTGGAATTCGGGGCGGGAGATGAACGCATCCCATTTCCCTTCTGGAAAAACCTTTCGCTCCTCGCCGAAATGAGCATCCTGATGATCCCAGTCATGGCTTTTGACAATCTCTACTGCCCTGATCAGTGCGGCTTCATCGCTCATGCGGGAAAGCGTCAGCGCTGATTGGATTCTCACTCTCCTGTCTTCATGATGAGAGCAAGCGATGACAGCTTGGGCAAGCCCGCAATGGGGGTCGATGTTGAGCAAGCCGACCAAAGAGATGAGTGCGATCTTCGTTGGGAGGGAATAGGCCTCTTTTTTTAGCGCTTTCAGCAGGACTTGTTTCGTATAGCCGCAATCGGGATCTTGAACGACGGCGCAAAATGTCTTGATGGCCTGCACGGCAACAGCTTCATGAGGGTCGTCAAAAAAGCAGGACAGTTTGCCGATGGCTTTTTTTAGCGGAAGGGTCATCCCTATCTTTTCGATCCCTTTGAGCGCCGTGCAGACGATCTCGCGATCGCTCTCTTCTGCCATCGCCAGGTAGCAATGTTTAAATCCTGCCCGATCGCCCGACACGGAAAAATAGGTCAGCCATTGGAGCTTTTTTTCTTTAGAAAGCTGTTTGATTGGAGGGATTCCTGTCTTCTCTTTTTCCTGAGCGGTCATGAGTGCTGCTTTCAATTCCTCTAAACAGCAGCCGCGCTGAAGAGCGTTAAAAAACAGGGCAAGCTGACTCTTGGATTGGACTGTTTGGAAAATCTGGAAGACCTTTTCAATGGCGCAGTCTTCGTTTTTGAGCGGATTTTGAAAAACATCAAACACTTCAACAAAAAGCTCATTCAAAAATTCATTAATTGGCATCAGATGCACAAGGCTCGAGGCAAAGGCTGTGTAAACAGCCAACATCTCTTTAGAGCTAGAGATCCATTGAGATTTGGATTTACCGCTATGGATCAAAAAATAAAATAAAACCGGAGGAATTAAATGGATTTCTCCCCAATGCTCCTCCATCGCTTGAAGGATCTCTTCCATATCCTGAGCGGAAAATCCTGTCTCTTGCCGGATGACAGCTTTTAAAACCTTGTGTTCCGGGGCCTTAAGGGCTTGATCAAAGAAATCCCATCTCCGCATCTTCTTGATCTCGTCGCCGCAGAGCGTCAAGCAAGTCTCAGGATCATCCAACTCCAATGCATAGCGCCAAGCCCCTGCTAGATAGCACCCGCGGCGCACGAGCATCTTGAACATCACGCTATCTCGATTTTTGATCGCCGAGCGGATGGCCGCCTCTTTGACAAAGTCTGATAGATGGATATCTTTTCGTAGGACCCACTCGGCAGCGTCTGCATTTCTCCCTTCGACAGCTGCGTGCAAAGCCGCGTCACCGATACCAAGCCACTCAGAGGCGCGTTGGAATGCGGGAAGATCAGCATGGCGCGCGATGAAATGGAACGCCTCGAAAAGGCGCTCGTAAGCTGAGTTTCTTAAGTCGTGGTCCCAGCTGAGCTTAGCTAAATCAAAATTGCCTTTAGCCAGTGCGCGAGCGAGCAAAGTCCCCTCTTCTTTGGAAATATCGGCCACCCCCAACTGTTGATTCCGCACTGCATTGAAGATCAGCGAAGCGATCTCGGGGTGTCCATGGATCAGCGCCTCGTCGAGCGGGGTCGAGCCGTGAATGTCATAGGGAAGATACCCTGTTTGCAGCATCATGATCCAGCGCTCGCACGCCTCGCGGTCGCCTGCCTTGGCGGCATCGTGAAAGGGGGTGCGCTCATCGGAGAGCGGAATCCCCTTTCTTAAAAAATGGGCATCGATGAGCTGGACCATGGCGATATGAAAAGTCTGTTCTTCAGGAGTCTTGGCCCTTTGACGCAAATGACGGGCATAGGTGCGCAAGCCCATTCCTTGTTCCCGCCGGGTGCATGGCAGATCGGCGTCTAGAAGGGCTTGTAAAAAGATCGGCGAACACTGCCTTATGGCTTCAAAGAGAAGAGATTGATCGAGATCTTCTCTTGCTATTTTTACAAAGGGTTCGAGCCAATCGAGGGAAGAGTAGGGCATACAATCAAGCGCTTTGCTGATGCACGAGGTAATAGGATGTTTTTGACAAAGACGCACAGCATCTTCTTTATTGAAACGGATGGCCCATTCGAAGATCTTATCCAATGTCACAGGATCGTTCGACAGAGGAAAATCGCGATCGAGCATGATTCTCAATGATTCAGAAGAAAAGCAGCTTCCAGCAATCAGATCGAACGGTGTTTTTCCTTCATGATTTTTACGCGATGGATCTGCGCCAAGCTCATGGAGCAGGGCAATTGCCGCCGGATGATCATATAAGACAGCGGTGTGCAAGATAGTGGTATGGACCGATGCCCCTAATTGCACTAAATAGTCCAATAAAAATTCATCCGCTTTCCGAATGACAGCCCATTCAAGAGGAGAGCGCTTGAGGGGAAGAGGTGATTGGATATTGTAGCGGAAAGGGTTGACGATGCTTGTATCGCAAGCGTGAATAAAATTGAAAAAAAGCTCCTGATCATCCCCTTCATGGCGATCGAGAAGCTTCTCGATCATGGCGATCTTCTCTGCGCTTGTGAGCAGCGTCGATGCAGTAAGCGTGGTGATGAGGTGTGGAAAGCGAGAAAGAGGATCGAGCTCTAATGAGCGCGCGAGCAGGGCTTCGAGGAGTTTGACAGGGTCTCGCCGCGCCGCACAAAAGCGCTGAATGAAATCATGCATGTCCTCATATTTTGCTTCTGCATGATACGTATATAATTCTGAGGCCAGGGGGGTCAAGAGATCAAAGTTAAAGTCCTGGCAGACTGATCGAATGGCTTGCAGCGGATCTTCATTCAAAGCGTCGAGGATGGAAATATCTGCGCCCACCCAAGCGGCAAACTGACCGGGAGTCATATCATGCCACTCTTCTTTCGTGGAAAACTTTTCCTGCTTAAAGAGGTTGATCAATTGGGGATTAAATCCCGAGTAGATCATCGCCAAGATGTAAAGATTGCGCGAAGTGAGATAATGGTCCCGGTTGAGTACATACTCCTTTAAGGACATGTCGATCAATTGATGCAGGGCTGCTTGACCGGCGATAGGACGGTCGCGGCTGATTTGAAAAATGATCCTGAGCAGCGGAGATGAAATGGACCGAGAGTCCAATAAAGCTTTAAACACAAAGGCATCAAAGACAACAGGCTCGGACTCCGCGCACTCTGCCAGGGCCTGTCCGAATAGAGCTTGATCGATTTCCGAGATAGCGATCAATGAAACTTTCAGACCTTTGATCATGCTGCGCATTTCATCGAGGGTCCGCGTCCTGGATCCTTCAAAGACAATCGGAAGAGAGAGGCCCGCCTTAGACAACACCTTCAGCTCTTTTCCGGACAAATCGGAAAAAGAGATCGCCTTCTTCCCCTCCAAAATATGGGAGAGGAAAATCCGCGCGCACGCAGTTGCTTGAGAAAGCTCTAACTTGTCAGCATTTTTTAATGGATAGGCTTCATAGCGATTGCCAGACTTTTTGAGCATTTGCCAGGATTGAGAACAACGGAGCAAATAGACATCTGGGCCTAAAGAGACAGCGCGTGCGTCAATCATGGGGCTCTTTGATGAGATTGTGTTTCATCGTGTGGGCCCGCGCTAAAAAGAGCGCCCAGAGCAGCTTGCAAAAGTCTTCTCTTGTCAACTGTCCAGACACTTCTTGATAAGCTTGATCGATCTTCTGCTCAAATTGCTGCAATGAACAAGAATCGTTGAGGTAGGGCTTAAAGAGCTTATGATGGCGGATGAGCGTAGAAACTAGAGCCGCCTCGACGGAGGTGATTCCCTGCAGCTTCATATGCCTTTGCATTTCTGCCGCAGCCATCCGGGCTGACCTCTCTATGGTCTTGCCCTGTTTTTCTCCATCGTGGGGCAAATGTCCAACATAGTGATACAGCGCTGCGAGGCGCAAAATGCGGCTAGCTTTGGGGAGTTCGATAGAAGGGGTGTGCAGGCCGAGGATTGTCTCGAGAGTGATGTCATAGACGGAAGTTTTTTGCAGGAGTTTATCGAGATGCAAAAGCTCGATCACTTTGGGGGCGCACTTGGCAAAGTCGGCATCGTTTAAGTCGGAGAGCATTTCGTCTTGGCTTAAGAAAAAGCCGGGGCCATATTCATCTGCTACGATACGGCGCGCCATCGCAGCGCGCAAAGTCTCGTTCTCCACATCTTTTTCCGTGATCGCATTAAACCCATCCTTCTCAATCAATTCATTGACATGCTGACCCGGCTCTAAGAATCGGAATAGATCGTAGAAGTTTTTTTCATGTAAAAACTGCCTAAACTGGCATAATTCTTCAATCGAGCAATCTTTGAACGCGGGGCTCGTCAGTTTGGCCTTAAACCGCTCATCGATGTGCTTGTCTTTATTGAGCAGGCGGAAATCCTCTTTGAGCTCAGGGGAGAGATAGATCCTCTTGATGGCATGCTTAGGGATGCCGTTGTAAAAGACGTTGTTCAGCGACCCTTCGTACTCGAGCCTCGCAAACCCTTTGCGGTACTGCGCATTGTAGTAAGCGGGATCGATCATGATCAGACAGCCTTGATTTCCATCAAAATAACTCTGAGCTGTCTTGGCATCATGAGAAGCGAACATCGTTCCCATCTTCGCCCAGGAGCCGCAATCAAATCTCTCGTCATAGCCGATCAGGTCGGCTTTCCCGCATCCTTGGCGAATGAGATCGCGGATCGATTCGTAGAAGAGAGTTTCTCCCTTTCTTGCGCGGAGGCCGCGCATCAGACAGGCGCCGCCCTTCGTGGGAAAATAGATCGGAATGTGCACGTAGCGGCAGTGCGGGGGAATGTTTGTCAAGCGGTACTTTTCAAATTCAGGGTGATCGTCAAATGACAGATCAATTCTCGCCATGTGCTTTTCAGCTAGAATATCGAGGATGCGTGTGAGGATCGCGCTGCGGCTGTCTTGAAACTGAGGACGTTCGATAAAAATGTTCCATTCTCCTTGAACTGCTTTCCGGTCGTCTCCAAAATAGACGTCCCGATCATCCCAGTCATGGCTTTTGACAATCTCCACTGCCCTTAGAAGCGCTTCTTTAACTTGCGTGCGGGAAAGCGTCAGCGCTGATTGGACCCTCACCCTAAGGTCTTTATGATAGGAGTAAGCGATGATCACTTTCATGAGTTCGCATTGAGAGCCTAAATGGAGCAATCCTGCTAAAGAGATGAGCGCGATCTTGGTAGAGATCGAATTAGTCTCTTTTTTCAATGCTTGCAGCAGGACCTGCTTCGTATAGGCGCAATCTGGATCCTGAACAATGGCGCACAGCGTCTTGATGGCCTGGCAGGCAACGCCTTCATGAGGATCGTCAAAAAAGTGGGACAAGTGGCTTTTGGCTTTTTTTAGCGGGAGGGTCGTTCCCATTTTTTCGATCCCTTTGAGCGCCATGCAGATGATCTCCCGATCGGCCTCTTCTTTGATCGCCTGCCAGCAATGATCATATCCCCCGCGATAACCCGACAAGGAAAAATAGGTCAGCCATTGGAGCTTCTTCTCCTTGGAAAATTGCTTAAATTGTGTGGATGAGGGCATTCCACACCTCTCTCTTTCCTGCACGATCGTGAGCGCCGCTTTCAAATCCCCTAAAGAACAGCCGCGCTGCAGCGCGTTAAAATAAAAGGCGACCTGGCTTTTGGATTGGACTGTTTGAAAAATGTGGAACAGCTTTTCAATGACCTTCTCTTCGTGCTTGAGCTCTTTTTGATAGGCATCGAAGACCTCATAAAAAATCTCGTAGAAAAAATGATAAACAGGCAACAGGTTCCCAAGACGGGAATCATACGCTGTGTAAATCGCCTTGACCTCTTGAGAGCTGGCAATCCACTTAGCCTTGGACTTGCCGCTGTAGATCAGATAGCGGATCAAAAAAGGCGGAATGCAACTGATCGATCCCCAATGCGCAACCATCCCTTCCAGGGCCTCTTCGATATCGCTTAAAGAAAATTTTGTCTGTTGATGGATGACCGCTTTTAAAATGCGGTGATGAGAGGTTGTGAGGATCGTTTCGAAAAAATCCCATGCGCCCATCAAATCCTTGTGCTTCTTGTTGTATCGAAAGTCGGGATAGAGCGTTAAACACGACTCAGGATCGTCCTGCTTAAATGCGTAGCGCAGGGCCTCGGACTCATTCATACTTTCTGCTTTCACATAACAACCTTCGCGCACGAGCATCTTGAACATCAGGCTATCATCATTTTGGATCGCCGCATGCAAAACATCCACTTTTGCATTGTCTGAAATATCCGGGTTCCTTCGGAATGCCCATTGAGCGGCGGCTGTATTTTTTGCTTGCACTGCTGCAAAAAGCGCTTGATTCGATATAGCTGTTTGCATTGACAGCCATTGATGAGCCTTTTGGAATGCGTCAAGATCGGCATGGCCTGCGATAAAATGGAGCGCTTCAAAGACGCGATCGTTGATGCACAGGTCATGATCCCAAGCGAGCTTAGCTAAAGCGAGGTTGCCTTGAGAGAGGGCACGGGTGAGCAAACTTGTGCTTGCAGGCAAGGGCTTTACTTGCAGCTGTTTATCCTGCACAGCACGATGAATGAGTGCAGCGATCTCGAGATGCCCATGGATCAGCGCTTCATCGAGCGGCGTCAAGCCATTAATGTCGTAAGGAAGGTCTCCTTTTTGCGCGATCCAGCGCTCGCACGCTTTGATATCGCCTGCTTTGGCAGCCTCGTGAAAAGGCGTGCGCTCATCGGAGGGGGGTAAATGAGCATCGATGCATTTGACCATAGCGCTTAAAACAGCGTGTTCTTGGGGAGTATTGGCCCTTGGCCGCAATTGACGGACGTAGGTGCGCAAGCCCATCCCGTTCAAACGCCGGGAGCAAGACAGATCTGCTTCTAGAAGAGCTTTTAAAAGGTTAAGAGCGCGCATACTGACAGCAAAAAAGAGGAGCGGCTCCGATAAAGCGGTGATCTTCTGGAAGTCTTCG
>JASHWX010000091.1 GCA_030043815.1 Candidatus Rhabdochlamydia sp. | reverse complement strand
GAGTCTTGGAATGATGTGAGTGTTTCAGGCGGATGGAGAATAGACAGGGTCACGGAATACAACACATTTTCAAAAGTGGTTGGGGGCTCGAGGACGACCTTTTTAATGGACTATCTTAAAGTCAAGAATTTGAACATCTGGCAAATCGGAACGCAGTTGCATCTCTCCGTTCCTCAAGTTGTTTCACAGTGCGAAGACTATTGGTGGGTCAATAGTATTTTTCTTAGGGGAAATGCTTATTACGGTTGGGTCACGCACGGCGCTTATAAAGACTTTAAGCCGATTACCATCGATATCAACAAGGCCAATGCAAGCGATGGCAATACGTTTGATGGATCGGTGGGCCTTGGGTTTCTCATTCCCATCTATGATTGGTCGTTTGGTCCTGTCGGAGGCTATGCTTATGATCAAATCCATGTCAAATTGCGGCATGGTGAAACGGATGGAACAGAGAATCATACATTGAGCGGATCAAAGTATCATACCCGATGGCAGGGTTGGTGGCTAGGCGCTGATACTGCTTATCGCGTATTGTGGGATGATTACTCGCTTAAATTCGAGGGAGGGTACGAATATCACTGGGCTGATTATCACAGCCATTTTCGCTTAAGCGATAATGATGAGGAAAATTTCAACCTGTTTACATTTCACGCCCATTCCCACAATGCGAGTGGAAATCTCTTTTATTTGAATTCGTGGTGGAATTTTTGGGACTGTTTGGATCTAGGACTCGGTTTTAAATATCAGTTTTGGAAAGCCGGCCATGGCGATGTTGACAGAGCGGATTTTGATATAGATCCTACTGAAGATGATGATTTGCGCCATGCAAATTGGCATTCCTTCGGAATTACTTTAGATGTCGCTTACCAATTCTAATATAGGAAGAATCAATATGCTAAAACATACAAAAATCTATTCCACTGTCTGCATCAGTTTGATGACGACACTTTTCAGTGCTGATATTGCTCAAAATCAAACGAACAAGCAGCAGAAAAATCAAGTCCAACAGGTTCAGGCGCCCCCGACATGCACTAAAGGTTCCAACTATTTCTTCTATGGAGATGTGTTAGTTTGGCAAGCCCATGAAAACAATCTCCCTGTCGCAATCGACAATTACAACTCGATCAATAGTAATGTGATCAATGACGGGGAGACGAAGAACCTGGAATTCAACTGGGATGTGGGTTTTAGAGTGGGATTTGATGCAAAACTTGCAGAGACAGGCTGGGATTTAAACTTGGCATGGCTCCGCTTCTATACCGATGCGCATAAACATCTCAATACTCACGACACGACCCATCAACTTTATCCCACGCAAATGCATCCAGCGGATGCGTTCTTTTCACTCGGGATGGATAATGCAGCTGTATTGAACTATACGCCTGAATTGGTCTATTTTATCAATGACGGCACGAACAACAGCTTTTCTGAAGCAAAAGCGCACTGGGAAGCTCATTTGAATCAAATCGATCTCGATATGGGCCGCGCCTTTGATGTGACCCGATGGCTCACTTTGCGCCCACACTTCGGTATCCGTACGACATGGATCAAACAAGTATTCAATATTAAGTATGAAAACAACCTAGCAGTGAATCAGCTTTTTCAAGCAACACCTATTTTCCCTATTACGAATCCCTTGCAGTTTGTTTTAGAGTCTTTCCAAGATGGGGGTGACAACTTCAAGGTGCAGAAAAGAAATCATTGGTGGGGGCTCGGCCCGGAAGCAGGCCTTGACATGCTCTTTAATGTAGGGTGTGGATTCTCTGTGTTTGGCAATGTCGCCGCTGCGATCGAATACGGCTTCCATGATACAAGTGATAAAGATAGAGACCAAACGTTGGAGTTTACCAATATCAAAGTCAAAGATAGCTTCCGTACAGCGCATCCCATTCTCGATCTCGTCCTCGGCTTGCATTGGAAATATGAATTTTGCAGGAGATTTACTCTCGGTCTGACAGGCGCTTGGGAGCAGCATGTGTACTTCTCTCAAAATCAGTTCCCCGTCTTTGTCGATAGCAAATCGCTGGGCTCCTACATTACGACTAACAGCGACCTCACGTATCAAGGTTATTCTTTTAGCGTTCAGCTAGGATTCTAATAATCAATGAGTTGCGAAAAACCGTGCATTTTCAAGATAAAATCTTGAAAATGCACGCATGAAGTACTTCCATAGAAAATTGGAGCATCCGCTCAAAGAAGCCTTAAAGCAATTTCCGGTTGTTCTTGTAACGGGGCCGAGACAAGCGGGCAAATCCACCCTTTTGCAGCATGTGCTTAAAGGGGTCAATTATGTAACGTTTGACGATATTTTTGCCCGCAACCTTGCAGAGACTGATCCGACGTTGTTTTTAAAGACATACGAACCTCCTCTCATTTTAGATGAAATTCAGTATGTTCCTTCCCTTTTTTCTCCGATTAAATTGATGGTAGATGCGCATAGGAGAAGGGTAGGGCAATATATTCTTACGAGCTCTCAGCTCTTTCCCGTGATGAAAGGGGTTTCAGAGTCTTTGGCGGGAAGAATGGCGGTATTCCAATTATATCCTTTGAGCTGGAAGGAAATGCCCGATGCCGACCCTTATGATGAAATCGCGACAGCAAAACAGATGCTGAAAGGATTTTATCCCGAATTGAATCCCACATTTTGGTACAGTTCTTACCTTTCGACTTATCTCGAAAGGGATCTGCGCGCGATGAGAAATATTCAAGATTTGGGGCAATTTCAACGCTTCCTAGTATTGCTCGCTGCACGAGCAGGGCAGATTCTCAATTTGAACGAAATCGGTAAAGAATGCGGGATTTCCCAAACGACCGCAAAAGACTGGCTCACCCTTTTACAAGCCACATCGATCATCTATCTTTTAGAGCCTTATTATAAAAATATTACAAAGCGGGTCATCAAATCGCCGAAGTTGTTTTTTGTCGATACCGGGCTGTTATGCTACCTTCTCCGCATTGATAAAGTTGAGCAATTGGTCCATTCTCCTTTTAGCGGTCATATTTTTGAAAATATGGTCGTCATGGAGAAAGTGAAGCAATTCGCAGAAAAAGGAGAAAGAGCGCCTTGTTATTATTATCGTACAGGAAGCGGGCAGGAGATTGATCTTCTCATCGACCATGGCGACCATCTCGATGCATTCGAAATTAAATTTACATCTACCCCATCTTCTGAAATGGCCCGTACGCTTGTACAATTTAAAAGTGAATACCCTGTGAAGAAGGCGATTTTACTC
Source organism: Candidatus Rhabdochlamydia sp. (assembly GCA_030043815.1). GTDB lineage: Bacteria > Chlamydiota > Chlamydiia > Chlamydiales > Rhabdochlamydiaceae > CAJCIW01. The sequence goes on along the minus strand of JASHWX010000091.1, from coordinate 14,330 downwards.
AATCTTCGGCGCCAGCCTCATCCTTTTTCCAATGGAGTGTTTGCCGAACACTGGACCCACTGAGACCGTCGCATAAATCAGCATGCTTGTTAAAAACGCCCATTTCGCGATCTTTCGATTCTCGCTCGCCCGCTATGGGGCGTCCCGCATATGTGGGCTCGCTCGTAATCGAAATCTCATCAAAATGGGCTGTTTTTTCCAAGCATGCTGATTTATGCAACGGTCTCTTGGATAAAAACTCCAGCTTTTTGTATAAGATCTTCATCACTACAAATAGAGACGCATCATGCGCTATCTGCGCGCAATCATCTGCATTTTCTGCAGTTTCGCTGCTTCATGCTTTGCGGGCCATGGCGGGCATCGGCCTAGCACGCGCGGCGTACAAGGGAGCTATGAGGCGATCACGCTGACGTCGACAAGCGAGATGAAGCCGCTGATCGTCCTCGATGCGGGGCATGGGGGAACGGACGAGGGGGCGAAGGTAAACGCTTTCATGGAGAAGAAGATCGCGCTCACGACGACGCTTTTGACCAAGAAGCATCTTGAAGAGCTCGGCTACCGCGTGATCTTGACGCGCAGCCGCGATGTGTATCTGCCTCTGCCGAGAAGAGTGTCGATTGCCAATAAGACCAAAGGCTCGTTATTTGTCAGCGTCCATTTCAATTCGTCGCCGAGCGCCGAAGCGCAAGGGATTGAAATTTTTTACTACGATTCGAAGGAAATGTGGCGCACCAAAGCATCAAAGAGGCTGGCTAACTGCATTCTTTTCCGCATCATTGATCAGACTGAAGCCATCTCACGGGGGATAAAGCAGGGCAATTTTCACGTGATCCGCGAAACGGAGATGCCCGCAGTGCTCGTGGAAGGGGGGTTCATCACCCATCGGGATGAACGAGGTAAATTGCGGGATAAAGCTTATCTCGATCGATTGGCTGTGGGAATTGCACAAGGAATCGACAAATATATGAAAATGTGAAAACGTCCTCGGCGCGAGTTGAACGCGCGACCTGCCGCTTAGGAGGCGACCGCTCTATCCACCTGAGCTACGAGGACAAATAGAGGTAATATTCTAAGGATTTTGAAAGAAAGAAGGAAGGAAAAATGACAGCGAAAGCAGACATCGGGCTCATCGGTCTGGCCGTGATGGGGCAGAACCTTGTGCTCAATATGAACGACCATGGTTCTACGGTTGCGGTGTTTAACCGAACGGTCTCGAAGGTCGATGACTTTCTGGGCGGTCCTGCCAAAGGCACGCAGGTAGTTGGAGCTCACTCATTGCAGGAATTTTTTAAACTGTTAAAGCAGCCGCGCAAAGTGATGTTCATGGTCAAGGCGGGCCAGCCTGTTGACGATTTAATTGAGGAATGCCTTCCTTTTCTTGAAAAAGGGGATGTCGTCATCGATGGGGGCAACAGCCACTATCCTGATACGGAGCGGCGTGTCAACGAACTCAAAGCCAAAGGCATTTTTTTCATCGGGACGGGGATTTCGGGAGGAGAAGAGGGGGCGAGACATGGTCCCTCGATCATGCCGGGGGGCAATCCGGATGGCTGGCCGATCGTGAAGCCGATTTTTCAAGGGATCGCTGCCAAGGCGGAAGAAGACGGGCTGCCTTGCTGCGATTGGATTGGGGATGGGGGAGCGGGGCATTATGTGAAAATGGTGCATAACGGGATCGAGTACGGCGATATGCAGCTGATTTCGGAAGCGTATTTTTTACTTCGCCATCTTCTCGGTTGTTCGATCGATGAATTGCATGCGATTTTTACAGATTGGAATCAAGGGCCGCTGCACAGCTTTCTCATCGAGATCACAGCGCAGATCTTCAAGCAGAAAGATGCGGACGGCAAACCGCTGCTCGATAAAATCCTCGATGTCGCAGGGCAAAAAGGAACGGGAAAATGGACAGGGATCAGCGCGCTGGACTTAGGAATTCCGGTGACGTTGATCGCAGAGGCTGTGTTCGCGCGGTGCCTCTCCGCCTTAAAAGATGAACGCCTGCAAGCGGAAAAATTCTATCCGCGCGCTCCTGTAAAATTCAACGGCGAGCGAAAAAAATTCATCGACGATATCCGCCAAGCGCTCTACGCTTCTAAAATCATCAGCTATGCGCAAGGGTTCATGCTGATGCGCGTTGCAGCGGGTGAGATGAAATGGAAACTCAACTACGGCCCCATTGCATTAATTTGGAGGGCAGGGTGCATCATCCGCAGCCGTTTCTTGAACGATATCAAGAAAGCGTATGACAAGAATAAAGATCTGCCGAATCTTCTCTTTGACGATTTTTTCCGACGGGAAATTTTAGGCGCCGAGCCTTCTTGGAGGCGGGTTGTCGCGAAAGCCGCAGAAGAGGGGGTCCCGTGCCCTTGTTTCTCCACTGGCCTTTCGTTTTTTGACGGTTACCGTACGGGTTTGCTTCCTGCGAACCTTCTGCAGGCGCAGCGCGACTTTTTCGGGGCGCATACGTATGAGAGGGTGGACAAGCCGCGTGGAAAGTTCTTTCACACAAACTGGACAGGAACAGGGGGAAATGTTACTTCTTCATCTTACAATGCATGAGAAACCATGATCGAGCGCATCGCAGCGGATACACGCGGCTTGACGAAGACGGATTGGCTCACTTCGTACCATAGCTTTAGTTTTGGGGACTATTACGATCCTGACAGAGTGCGTTTTGGTCATTTGCGTGTGCTGAATGATGACACTGTCGCGCCGTCGGCGGGGTTTCCTCCCCATCATCACGACAATATGGAAATTGTGTCGATTATCTTGGAAGGAGCCCTGGAGCATAAAGACAGCTTAGGCAACCACGGCGTGATCAACGCGGGGCAAATGCAGCGGATAACGGCAGGCAAGGGGATTCAGCATGCGGAATTCAATCCTTCAAAAACTGAAAGCGTGCATTTTTTGCAAATTTGGATTACGCCCAAGCAGCGGGGGTTGGATCCCAGCTATGAACAGCGAGACTACGCCTCGCTGTTAAAACCCAATCAGTGGCAACTCTTAGTTTCCCCCGAAAAAAAACAAGGAGCGATGTTCATCCACCAAGATGTCAATTTTTTGATGGCAAAGTTAGAATCAGGTGCGTCCTTGAGCATTCCCAATGGCTATTGCTTTGTCATTGATGGCGAAGTGCAAATCGATGGTACTGCCTTGAAAAGCCGAGATGCCGCGATGATTGCCGAAGAAAAGCCATTCACACTTGTCGCTAAAAGCCGATCCCAAGTTCTTTTAATCGAAACTGAGACCGTTGCATAAGTCAGCATGCTTGGAAAAAACAGCCCATTTTGATGAGATTTCGAATTCGAGCGAGCCCGCATATGCGGGACGCCCCATAGGGGGCGAGCGAGAATCGAAAGATCGCGAAATGGGCGTTTTTAACAAGCATGATCACTTATGCAACGGTCTCAAACTACTCGCCCGCCTTGAGCACTTCCATGAAGGCGGATTGGGGAATGTTGACTTGGCCGATCTCTTTCATCCGCTTTTTCCCTTCTTTTTGCTTTTCCCAGAGTTTGCGTTTGCGCGTGATGTCGCCGCCGTAGCATTTTGCGGTCACGTTTTTCGTGATGGCGCGGATGGTCTCGCGGGCGATGACTTTGCCGCCGATCGCCGCTTGAATGGGGACTTTAAATTGCTGCATCGGGATGACATCGACAAGCTTTTTACAGATGGCGCGTCCTTTGCCCTCCGCTTTGGTGCGGTGGACGAGGCATGAGAAGGCATCGACGGGCTCTTCGTTGACGCGGATCTCTAATTTGACGATGTCGCCGATTTCATATTTCTCAAATTCATAGTCGAAGGATCCATAGCCGCGCGTGACCGATTTGAGCTTATCGTTAAAGTCGGTGATGATCTCATTGAGGGGGAACCGGTAAGTGAGCAAAAGGCGTTTGGAGTCCATCGTTTCCGTTTTCGTGAGCTCGCCCCGTTTTTCCATGCCAAGGCTCATGACGGCGCCGAGGAATTCTGCAGGGGCCATGATGTGGCTTTTTACCCACGGTTCTTCGATGTACTCGATGTAGGTCGGATCGGGATAATGCGCGACATTGTCGACTTGGCGCTCGGTGCCGTCTGTGATTGTGATTTTATAAACGACGCTGGGCGCCGTGGTGATGATGTCGAGATTGAACTCTCGCTGCAAGCGCTCAAAGACGATTTCAAGATGCAGAAGTCCGAGGAAGCCGCAGCGGAAACCAAAGCCGAGCGCCATGCTGCTCTCTTGCTCCACATGCAGCGCCGAGTCGTTGAGCTGTAATTTGATCAGAGCATCGCGCAGCATTTCAAAATCGGAAGAGTCGACAGGATAAATGCCCGCGTAGACGACGGGGGAAATATTGCGGAATCCCGGAAGCGGCTCAGAGACGGGCTTGCGCGCGGAGGTCACGGTATCGCCGATCTTGACATCAGCGGTGATCTTGATGTTCGCAAGGAAATATCCCACTTCGCCAGGGCGGAGCACTTCGACAGGCTTTTCTTCGGGAGAAAAGACGCCGACCTCGAGAATTTCAAATGCCTTGTCGGATGCCATCATTTTGATGGGTGTTTTTTTACTTAAGCTTCCGCTCATGATCCTCACATAGACCATGACGCCGCGGTAAGGATCGTAGTGGGAATCGAAGACAAGCGCGCGAATGGAATCGTCTGCCGGGGCTTTGGGGCAGGGGAAAGAGATGAGGATTTGTTCGAGGATGTCTTTGATCCCGATGCCGGTCTTCGCAGAGCAGAGGATGGCGCTCGATGTGTCGAGGCCGATCACGTCTTCGATTTGCTGTTTGACCCCTTCGATATCGGCGGAAGGGAGATCGATTTTATTGATGACCGGAAGGATTTCAAGGCCGCGGTCGAGGGCGAGATGCACATTGGCGAGGCTTTGCGCCTGAACGCCTTGCACCGCATCGACGACGAGCAGGGCTCCTTCGCAAGCAGAGAGGGAACGGGAGACCTCGTAAGAAAAGTCGACGTGGCCAGGCGTGTCGATGAAATTAATTTGATAGGTATTGCCGTCGTCGGCGGAATAATACATCGTTACGGGATGGGCTTTGATGGTGATGCCGCGCTCCCTTTCAAGTTCCATGGCGTCCAGGACTTGCTCTTGCATTTCACGCTGAGGGATTGTGTTAGTGATTTCTAACAGGCGGTCGGCAATGGTCGATTTGCCATGGTCGATATGGGCAATAATCGAAAAATTTCTGATATAGCGTAAATCGTACTTAAACATTTGAAAAATAATACTTTTTCGAGTATATTTACTTCATCAAAAATTACAAGGGAAATTCAAATGGCCAGCTCACTTGCGCCAGTTCGTGGCCCCACAACCACTTGGGCAGAAGCGATTCAGCAAAAGGTCTATCAAGTTCAAGAAAAGATTTTAGATCTGTGCGGAACGGACGATAAGGTCTACACCTTGTTCGTTATCGGCCGTGTCCTCCAAGCGGCAGCCCTTGCGACTCTAGTAGCTTCTATTGGTTTTGCGTTCTTTGCGACCCCTTTTACTTTGTTAGGACTCCTTCCTGCGATTTTGATCGGCGCCGTCGGAACCTATATCGCGGATGACGCTCAAGGGCTTTATGACAAGTTTCAATATGCACGTCCCTTTGTTCCAGGCCAACCTTGCGGGATCATGAATCCCATTGCGGCCAATTGCTGGCTGAGCGCAAGCCTGCAGCTGCTTCAAAATTCTCCCAACTTTCACCGCCGTTTGCGCCAGATCCCTCAAATGGCCGCATTCCTCGACCAATATAACCAGGCCGCTGTCAATCATTTGAAATATCTTCCCCACTTCGATACGCAAGTTTTAAGGCAAACTTTGAGCCAAAGCACGCAAGGATTGATCAGGTCTTCAACGAGTCAAGAAGATGCGGCGGTCCTTTTTGAATACCTGTTTCAAGGAGGGAATTCCCTTTATCAATTCGATCAGCGCATCAACGGAAGGCTTTCCGACACAACACGCCCAGAGCCGATGATTTCAATCATACTCGGTCAGAATCCCGGGGCAGGTTTTGAACAATTATTTTCACAATTTTTCAATTCTGCCGATGATCGGGGCATGCAGACACAGCTTACCTTCCAACACGAGCCCGATGATCTCGTCGTTCAACTGAGGCGCTTTGTTCAATTTGTTGATCCCCAAACCGGCGTATACGATCACCATAAAATCAACGATAAGATCGCTGTCCCCATGCAAATGGCAATCCCGCGCCACCTCGTCAGAGATGGAAACCATGGCGCGAATTACGTCTGTGATGGGTTTTTGGTCCACATGGGCTCATTGAATGGCGGCCACTATGCCTCTTATGTTAAAAAGATTCTTCCGGGCGGAAGAGAATCGTGGTGGTGTTGCTCCGATTCCCGCGTCTACGAAGTTTCCCTTCCAACCGTCGAAAGAGAAATCCAAAACGCCTACATTGTCCACTACAGCAGAGCAGCGCTCCGGCTACCTGTGTAGATCAAATATTTTACCACAGAGATGAGAAAACCACAGAGGGGAATTTTTTCTCTGTGGTTTCGCGTCTCAGTGGTAAAAAATGATCATTATAAAAAGCCCGGTCCTGTTTCCAGGACCGGGCTTTTATCCGGACAAAGCTTAGCTGGTGACGCCTTGCTCGACGGGGCTCTCGCGAGCTGCAGTTGCAGCTTTTGCTTGCTGTTCTTTTTCAGCATTGAGTTTAGCGAACCGTCTGCTGAGCGAGTTGGCCGAATAGATCCAAGCAAATATGATCAGGAACAAGATCCCTGCGACATAAGGAGTGATTGCTCCTAAAGAACCGCAGGCGATGATCAAGCCTTGCTGGACCAAAGAACCGCCGGATTTTCCCAGACGGGCGCCGACGACGTCGATGGCTGCTTTACCTTTGACCTTGGATTCTTGGTCAAGCGGAATGTAGGCCATTTCTTTTGTCGGGTCGAACAAGGAATACTTGGACGATTTACTCATGACGTTTTGTGCTGTGCCAAAGACAACAGCGAGCATGAGCGGCGTCGTGCCGAACATTGCGATGAGCGCCGACAGATAGTCTCTAAAGATGACGAATGTGAAGAAGCCAACGCCGGTGATGAGGAGGACGACAGGCGTAATCAACGCGCCCGTTCTCCAGCCGAAGCGGCGGATGACGTTACCTCCGACAAAGAGCATCATCAAGATCGTCGCTGTTCCTGTAATCAAGGAGAAATATCCCATGAACGTTTGGTAGTCGTTGGGGTTAGGATATTGCAGTTTGAGCTGTCCTTTCCAGGTGACTTCCACGAGGTTGATGGCGATCCCGTAACCGATGACGAGGATGGCCAAGCAAAGGATATATTTGGAACGGGCTAAATACAAGAAGCTCTCTTTGAGGGACATTTTGGGTTTTTCCTTCTTGACGCGCTGCATTTCTGAAGGGTCGTAGAAGCGTGTGTCTGTTAAGACATTTCTATTGATCCACCAGTAGATTCCCATGATGATCAAGCCGGAGACAAAGACCATGGCGACCATCCAGTTGAGCGTGATCCCCCAAGCGTCGATGCCGGCGGGGATTTTGCTGCGGATGTCGGAGAACATGATGATTGCAAATCCAGAGAACCACATAGCGATATTAGCGCCAACGCCGAACAGGGCATAGAAGCGCTTGGATTCGCCGATTTTCGTCGTGTCGTTGGCAAAGCCCCAGAAGAGCAGAGAAATCGCAACGCTGCCCCAAAGCTCTGACATGACATAGAAAAGGGCATAGGTCCAGTTTCTGATCAATGCGACCAAGCCTGAAAAGCCTGCAGGGAGAAATTCCTGAATGGCATCAGCTGCTGCTGTCGGATGCAGCACATCGCGGTTGGGATACAGGAGCAGTACGAATATTGCAAAGAAGGCAATGAAAAATCCAATGGTGGAGTAAAACAGCTTCTGTTTACTGAAGATGTTGCTCAATTTGGAATAAACCACCATGAAGATCACGGCGATCGGTAGCACTCCCCACACTTTCAAAAAGGGGATCGCTTCCGCGCCGGAGCCAGGAGCAGTCACTATCAATGCGTCTTTAGTGTCCCTTAAGATGGTGTAGTTGAAGTTGATAAAGAAGAAAAGGAAAAACATCGGCAGGAGCTTTTTAAGCTCGAAATTATGGACAGGCCAAAAGAAGGACCGCCATCTGCCAAATTCGGCTTTCTTGGTTTCAGACATTGTTTTTGTTCCTTTAAACAGGTTTGTTTAGGTAACTTGACCTCAAACCTAAGAATTTTAGCTGATTTTTATTTATTTTCAAGGGAAAAGAGCCCGCTGAGAATGCGGGCTCGGTTGAAGAAATTTATTTATGATTTGAAAGCGCGGAAATCATCTCATTGATCATTGAATTGCCGATTTGGCTGGCATTGAGGGATTCGACATAAGCATTCCAGAGTTCTGGTTCGACGCGGCCATGGCGGATAGAAGCAATCAATTCTCTTTTACATGTAGCAAGAGATTTTTTGGGGGAGAGGATAGAAACCATTTCTTTATCTCCTGCGAGACGGGCGATGTTGAGCATTCTTTCTAATTGATTGCGGGTGAATGTAACTTGGTCGCGGCGTTTGCGTGAGCCTCTAGCTGCTCTTTGTTTGGGGGCGACGACCGCAGGTTTTTCAGTGTTAATGATGAATTTTTCAATTAAAGAACTTAACTCAGAAGGTTGTCTATTTTTCATTTTACGCAAAGTAAAATGATGCATATATCCTCCAGTTGACATGGGAAGATATTTGCACAAATCATTTTCTTTCCTTCCATTTACTTTTTTAATCGCTTTTGCAATCACTTCTTCGATTTCGCGAAGGTTTTTTGTCTTTTCCATTGTTTTTCCTCACATGGGTTTATAAAAAAAAGAACTTAATGAGATTCTAGGTAAAACCCCATTTTTCTTAAATGTTGTTCAGTTGATTTAACTTATCCTGATTTTATTTGCAATGATCTTTTCTGATTGATTGTTTTCTCATAGAGAAAAAAACATTAAACGAGAGAGTTGTTAAATATTAATTTTATACCAAAAAATTAAGCGGTGCCATTTAATGGTAGAAATGAATTCTTTTTCGAACATTTCCAAAGTTGTTGCCGTCGCCGCCGGCAAGGGGGGAGTAGGCAAGTCGACATTATCGCTTCATTTAGCCCGTTATTATGCCAATAAGGGGTGTCATGTCGGGTTGATGGATGCGGACATTTACGGCCCTTCCATGCAAAAAATGCTGCCGGAAGAAGTGCCTCCTTCGTCGTTGGATGACCGGATCATCCCCGCGCAATCTTCTAAAATAAAATTAATTTCAATGGCCTACTTCCTAAAAGAAGGGGAAGCGGCCTCTGTACGCGCGCCCATCGTCAATGGGATCGTTAAGCAATTCATCCATTCTGTCGATTGGGGAAAGCTCGACTATTTAATCATCGACTTTCCGCCAGGCACCGGGGACATCCATCTGACGTTAATGCAGGAAGCGGCGATCTCAGGGGCTGTGCTAGTGACGACGCCTCAAGAAATTGCTTTGCTGGATGTCGCCAAGACAATGGCGATGTTCCGCCACATGAAAGTGCCGATTGCGGGGCTTGTCGAGAACATGAGCTACTGCGCATTCGGCGATCAAAAAATTTATCCCTTCGGCAAAGGGGGCGGCGAGCGTTTTGCCCATCAAAACGGCCTGTTTTTCTTAGGCGCTGTCCCCATTGATGCAGAGATCAGCCGTGCATGTGATGAGGGGCTGCCTCTCGTTCAAGAAAATTTTGCTCGGATCGGGGGGCTTGTCGAAGAGCAGCTAGGGGCTTTTGACAAGTTGAAAGGGGTGGAGATCAAGGAGATTCATCAAAATCATCGCCATGGGTTTACTATTGAATGGACAGATGGTAAACTCTTCTCTTATGTTTTTAAGGAATTGCAGCGCTGCTGCAATTGCGCGGCGTGCAGCGAAAATCGGCCGCACGTAAAAGAGGATGTGGAAGGGATCCGCATCGAAAATGTAGGAAACTACGCGTTAAAAATCACGTTCAGCTCTGGCTGCTCGAAGGGAATTTATCCCATTTCAGTTTTAAGGAAGTCATGAAGTTTGTTTTTATTTATTGTCTTCTATTCGCTGCGTGCTCGCCGCCGCGCCCGTCTCACTTCACAGAGGTTTGGGCGCAGCCGAATGGAAAGGTGAAGGTGCTCTCTACGACGGCAATGATCGATGATATCGTGGGACGGATTGGCAAAGAACGGATCGACCATATTTCTTTGATCAATGGAGAAATCGATCCTCACAGTTATGAGCTTGTCAAAGGCGACGATGAAAAATTCTCAATGGCCCAAGCGATCTTTTACAATGGGCTGGGTTTAGAGCACGGGGCCAGTTTGCGCTACCAGCTCGAAAACCATGCGAATGCTATCGATCTCGGCAGGCAAATGCCCGCCAACCTGCTGGTGTGCGTCGGGGGGCAGGTCGATCCCCATGTGTGGATGGACATCGCGCTTTGGAGCCAGATCATCCGCCCGATTGTGATCGAGCTGTCGAAAATAGACCCTGAAGGAAAAGAGTATTATGAGAAGAACGGGCAAGTGATGCGCGAGGCGATGCTTGCCGCGCACAAACGCATCTACAGCGAGCTCCAGAGCGTGCCGCAAGAAAAGCGGTATCTCGTCACGAGCCATGACGCGTTTAATTATTTCACGCGGGCTTATCTCGCAACTCCTGATGGAGAATGGAGAGAGCGGGTCAATGCACCGGAGGGCCTTGCACCCGAAGGCCAGTTAAGCACAGCAGATATCCAGCAAACTATCAATTATCTGTTGCGATATCAGGTGAAAGTGGTGTTTCCCGAATCGAATGTCAGCCGCGATTCACTGAAAAAAGTGATCAACGCCTGTGCGAAAAAAGGGCTTAACGTCGCCATCTCCCAAGATGATCTTTATGCCGATGCGATGGGGAATATAGACTCGTATTTGAACATGGTCGAGCACGATGCTCATGTCTTAATCGAGGCGTGGAAATGAGCAAGTGCGCCATCAAAGTCGAGCAGCTCAGCGTCAACTACGATAAAACTCCTGTCCTATGGGATGTCCACTTTGAAATTCCCGAAGGAAAACTTGTCGGCATCATAGGTCCGAATGGTGCGGGCAAGAGCACCTTGCTCAAATCGCTTCTTGAAATGGTGCGTCCTTTGTCTGGGCATATTGAATTTTTTGGCGTTCCATACAAAAAAGCGCGCCATCGCATCGCCTATGTCCCGCAGCGCACCTCTGTCGATTGGGATTTTCCGATTACCGCATTTGAAGTGGTCTTGATGGGCCGTTATGGAAAACTTGGCCTTTTCAAATGGCCGAAGGCGGCCGACAAAGAAGCGGCAAGGCATGCCCTCGATTTGGTGGGGATGCTTCCCTTTGCCGATCGGCAGATCAGCCAGCTTTCCGGAGGACAGCAGCAGCGCCTCTTCATTGCCCGCGCACTGTTGCAAGACGCGGATCTATATCTCATGGACGAACCCTTTGCCGGCGTCGACATGGCGACTGAAAAGGCCATCATCGCACTCATGGACAGCCTTAAAGTGCAAGGGAAGACGCTGCTCGTCGTCCATCATGACTTGACGAGTGTCGACGCTTATTTTGACTGGGTGATCATGCTGAACACCTGCCTCATTGCAAGCGGCCCTGTCTCTGACGTATTTCATTCCGAAACGATCTTGCGCACCTACGGACGCACGAGCGGTCTGCTCGATGAGGCGGCAAAGCTCGTGCAGAATAAGACTTCCGGGATAAAATGAGCCCTTTGCATTATTTTACAGATCCCGTCCTCCAAGCTCCCACGATCGGCAGCATGCTGATGTGCTTGTCGTCCGCCCTTGTCGGTGTGATCGTGTTTTTGCGCAAGCGCTCGCTGCTCGGAGAAGCGCTGTCGCATGCAGCCTATCCCGGCGTTGTCTTAAGCGTCTTTTTCATGGCGGTATTTTTTCCGGAATCCTCTGATGGTGCCGCCATCGCGATTTTAGCGGGCGCGTTCATCACATCTCTTCTTGGATTGTGGGCTATCGAGAAGATGGAGCGCAAGTTCAAAGTCAAAAATGATGCCGCGCTCTGTTTTGTCCTCTCTGTGTTCTTCGGCATCGGCGTTCTCGCCGCAAGCCGTATCCAGTTTTCCTATGCGCTTTGGTACAAAACAGTGCAGATTTTTTTATACGGCCAAGCGGCGACAATGATCAACATCCACGTCGCGATCTATGCCGTGTTATCGCTCATGCTCCTGCTCTCTTTATTTTTGCTCTACCGTCAAATTCAAATGGCGGTCTTTGACAGGGATTTTTCGAAAACTGTCGGCGTTCCGATCCCGTGGATCGATACATTGCTGTTTCTTCTCCTCGTCTTAGCGATCGTGATCGGAATTCGCAGCGTGGGCGTTGTCTTGATGGCCGGCATGTTGATCGCTCCTGCCGTTGCCGCCCGTCAATTCAGCAATCGATTTGGGATCGTCCTTGTTTGGGCAGCATGCATTGGGGCTTTCAGCGGCTTTTTAGGGAACTATTTGTCTGTCGAAATGCCTGCATGGGGAAATTGGAAATTTTCTTTGCCCACCGGCCCGATGATTTTGCTCACCGCAGCGGCGATCTGCATTTCCGCTCTTTTATTTGCGCCTCAAAACGGGTTGCTCAGCCGCTGGGTGCGCATTTTCCGTTTTCGCAAGCAGCGCCTCGAAGAAAATCTGTTGAAATTTTTATGGCGCCAAGGAGGGGAGGCGAGCGCGGAAGCAATGAAACATTTAAAATCCCGCGCGCTGCTCCGCCGCCTTAAACGGCAGGGATGGATTGTTACCCATCCTAAAGTCCGACTGACCCAAGACGGCCGCCTCAAAGCGGCGCATATCGTCCGCTTGCATCGCCTCTGGGAGGTGTACCTCGTCCACATTGGACAAGGCGTGGAGAAGGTCCACCGCAGCGCGGAAGAGATGGAGCACATCATCACCCCCGAATTGGAAAAAGAGCTCGAAGAGCTGCTCGGCCACCCCAAACACGACCCTCACGCGCAGCCGATCCCGCCGAAGGAGAAGACTCTATGAATCCCTACTTCGGCAAGAATTTTTGGCAGGTCCTCGTTCTTTTTTTTCAACGGATGGGGGAGCTCATCACGGGGCGGATCGGTTTGCCGGAACTTGCCTCCGATGAAGTGCAGATTTTAGTCTTAATGCTCGTCGCTTGCGCATCTGCTTTGATCGGCACATTTTTGGTGCTCAAAAAGATGACCATGCTGGCAAACTCCCTTTCCCATACGATTTTGCTCGGCATCGTCGTCGCGTATCTCATTTTATCGCCGTTTATCTCCTCCACGGAGGTGCATGGCCATGTGATCAGCATCAAAGTCATGCTGATTGCTGCGCTTTCCACAGGGGTGATCACAACGCTTTTGACTCAGTTGCTCACCACACTTCTCAAACTGCAAGAAGACGCCAGCACAGGGCTCGTGTTCACCACTTTATTTGCGCTGGGCGTCGTCCTCGTGACGGTATTCACGCGCAATACCCATATCGGCATCGAGGCGATCATGGGCAATGTCGATGCCCTGCACGTGCATGACATTGTACTCATTTTTTGGATCGCTTTGATTGATTTCATTGTGATTGCGTTATTTTTCAAAGAATTTAAACTCACGACCTTTGATGCCCCTTTTGCCGATGCCCAAGGTTTTTCCAGTCCTTTTTTTAGCTATTTGCTCATGGTTTTGACGTCTGCGACCGTGATCGGCGCCTTTCGGGCCGTCGGCGTGCTGCTCGTCCTAGCCTTCTTGGTCGGTCCTGCCTTGACCGCGCGCCTCTTTTCCAACCGCCTCAAAACTGTGATTTTACTTGCGATCGCAATCGGGGCGGGGGCTTCCCTCGTCAGCGTCGCCCTCGCCCGCCACCTCCTCACCATCTACCACCTTCCCGTATCGACATCTGGGCTTGTAACCACCATTCTGGGGGTCATATATTTTCTTGGACTATTGACTCCTAGACGTATCCCTGGTAAACTTTAACACCATGAAAAAAAAAATTTCCATTCTCGGCTCCACGGGGTCGATCGGCCAAAATACTCTTCGCATTGCCCGCCATTTAAGCGATGACTTTGAAGTCGTGGCCATTGCCGCCAAGTCGCAGATCGATCTGCTCGAGGCCCAAGCGCACCTGTTTTCTCCGAAAGTGATTGCGGTGTTCGATGAAGAAAAAGCCCGTGAATTGCAACAGCGGCTTCCCCAATTTCATGTGGTCGGAGGAATGGAAGGATTGAAAGAAGCCGCAATAGCCTCTGAAGTCGACATGGTCGTCTCGGCAATGACGGGGAGTTTGGGGATCATTCCGACACTTGCTGCGATCGAAGCCAAAAAAGCCATCGCTCTTGCCAATAAGGA
>JASHWX010000090.1 GCA_030043815.1 Candidatus Rhabdochlamydia sp. | reverse complement strand
AAATAGATCCCAAGCAGCTTTTTTATCTCACCACAAGAGGGATCGAGCCTCATATTGCGAAGCATTTATTAATCAATGGTTTTTGCCGTGAAATGATTGATAAGATTTCTATTCCTTCACTGTTGCACAAAATGCAAGATGGGATTAAAACATTTCTCAATCAAGAGGTATACCCCACTCGCTCAAAAAGTTGGAATTTGGACCTGCGCGAAAGCTCCTGGGGTTGAACGATCGTAAAGCGCGCTGTATTAACTCAATACAGCTAGCTTTACGATCGTTCAACCGCAGAACTTTGGCGCGGTCGAAATCCAACTTTTTGAGCGAGTGGGGTATAACATGAGAAATCGAGTTTTAAAAGTCCGGCAAGAGTTTCCGATGCTGCATCATTGTATGCACGGGAAGCCTTTCATTTACCTCGATTCGGCGGCGACATCGCAAAAGCCCCGCTGCGTCATCGATGCGATGAATCGATTTTATTCTGAGCAGTACGCTACTGTGCATCGTTCCGTCTACGATTTTGCAAGCGCGGTGACCGCTCATTACAATGATGTCCGCCAACAGGTGAAAGAATTCCTTAACGCGGCCTTTGTCGAAGAAATCATCTTCACGAAAGGAACGACAGAAGCGATCAACCTCGTCGCTTCATCCTTCGGCAAAGCGTTCATTCAAAAGGGCGATGAAGTCATCATTTCTGTCATGGAGCATCATTCTAATATTGTTCCCTGGCAGCTCATGTGCGAGGAAAGAGGCGCGCATCTCAAGTTCATTCCGATCAATGCGCGCGGAGAGCTCATTTTAGAAGAATATGAACGCCTTTTGACCGATCGTACGAAGATCGTCAGCATCGCCCACATCGCCAATTCCACAGGCACATTAAATCCGATTGAAAAGATCATCGATCTCGCCCATGCGCGCGGCGCGAAGGTGCTCATCGACGGAGCGCAAAGCTGCGGCCATCTCCCTGTCGATGTCCAAAAGCTTAAAACAGATTTTTACGTTTTTTCGGGGCATAAAGCTTATGGTCCCACTGGCATCGGCATCCTCCTTGGCAAACGCGCGTTGCTCGAAAAAATGCCCCCTTATCAAAGCGGAGGAGATATGGTTGAAGAAGTGAACCTTCACGCATCGACCTATCAACATCCTCCGCTTAAATTTGAGGCAGGAACGCCGATGATTGCCGAAGTCATTGGACTGGGAGCGGCTCTTCGCTTTATTGAGTCCATTGGAAGAGAAAAAATTGCAGCATGGGAGCAGGAGCTCCTTGCCTATGCGACAAAGCGTTTGAGCGAGATCAAAGGGCTTCGCATCATCGGGACTGCTGAAGAAAAAGGAGCGATCATCAGCTTTACTATCGATGATCTGCATCCGCTGGATATCGGGACGCTTCTTGATATCCGCGGCATCGCCGTACGCACTGGCCATGTTTGCGCCCAGCCCACGCTGAAATGTTTCAACCTTTCTTCGATCACACGCATCTCTTTCGGGGTCTACAATACAATGGGAGAAATCGATGCGTTCATCAGCGCCCTCAAAGACGTCGCCCTTCTCCTTTGTCCTACCCTCTCATATTAGATCAACGCGGAGAAAATCTCTTCCCCCTGCCGTAAATAAAAAAAAAGCCCGGATTGTTGAAAAATCCGGGCCAAAGCTTCGATTAGAAATCAAAGCGTGCGCCGAGGGTCCAACCTTGGAAGGTCAAATTTCCATGGTTGCCAAGGAAATTTCCTGGTTCTGTCAAAGCAACAAAATAGGGAAATTGGTTTTGTCCAAAGTAGACATGGTGTTCCCAACCGGCATGCAGTCCCAGATGGAAGCGGTCGTCATCAAACATGTGGTCCCAGCGCAGTCCTAATTCCAAATCGAGGATCGGTTGAGAATTGCGATAGCTGAATTTGAAATTCTGGAGTGTAAAAAAGTTGATCGGATCAAACTCTTCATCTTGCTTCATGCTATGGAAACCGTAGAGAATAGAGACATCGATGTTGCCATAAAGGCTCCAGCCGTTGCCAAGTCCCCAGAGGGTGTCCATCCCGCCTTCTACACCAATGCCAAACCAGTGGTCTTTCATGAAAATTTCAATGTGGTTGGGTGTTGGATAGCCGGCGATCGTTCGATAGTTGATCCCCCATTTTTGACGGATCCAGTCTGCGCGAAGGCCCATGTGGGGGCGCAGCGTCATCCATTTACTGACGTAAAATTCTCTTCCGAGATCGAGGTCGACCTGATTCAAGAGGAGTCTGATATAGGTATTGGATTTTGCCGCTGTGCCCTCAACGGAAAATAGATCAGCTGGAGAGGCTCGAACGGGCAGGATGAAATCATCGCCTGCATGAATTTCTGATCTGCCATGTGAATTAAAGCGCAAATAGGTTGCCTTGATGTCCCAGCCATCGTGGCACATATTGTAGCCTGCTCCAACGCGGAAACCGAAATTCCAATTGAAATGCACGTCTTTTGCATGTGCATCGATGAGTGTAATGGGCGCTTCAGATTTGACGGCATAAGCCAGTCCATCTTCGTGTGCATTCCAGAGGAGCCAATCAGCGAAAATGAAAAGATCGGCGCCATTGCGTACTTGCGGACGGCCCGGCGGATTGATCATGCCGCTAGAACCTCTGCGTTGTTCTAATGCATTGACGCGATTTTCCAGATTGCGGATTTGTGCGCTTTGCGAATTGTTATTGCTGTTGGTGTTGTTGTTATTTCCATCGGCGTTCACGATGCTTGTGAATGCGATGAGTGATGTCGCTGCAAAAGGCAACGCATTTTTCAGATTCCATTGCATAAAAAGATCCCCCTAGGTTTGGATCGAATGATCATTATCTAAGCGCAAAAGGGAAAAACGGTCAAGGAAAAACTCAATATTAACCCGGGCGGTAAAAAGGTGACAAGATGCGCTAGCGAGGCAAAGCCAGATCAACGCCCGGGTTAATAACGCAGTGTTGGGAGGATTTTGCTCAGATCGCTGAACCAAATCAGCGTTTGGGTATTCATCTGTTGCAAGATAAAAAACCATGCTGCCGTGAGGATCGCAAGCCCGACAAGCGATTTGAGCGACATGCCTAAGAATGCGATTTGCACCTGCGGCGCGAGGCGGTTCGCGATGCCTAAGAACATTTCCGTCATCAAGATGGCAAGCAATGACGGCGCGGAGAGCTGGATGCTGACGGCGACAACGCGATTGATGACGTTCCATACAGTTTGCCAGAAGGGATGATTGAAGTTGAAAAATGAAATCGGAATCCATCCATCAGCGGGAATGATCGAATAAGAATCAAAGAGGGCGTCGAAAAAATAAAAAGGGCCGCCGATTTGATAAAACATGACGATCAAGATCATATTGTAAAGGATGCCGAGGTCGGAAGCCTGCGTCTGAGTGAGGGGATCTTGGACTTGCAATGATGACGAGCCGCGCAAAAAATCGATGGTGATGCCGGCGGCTTGTGCAATGAAAAAGGGGACAGAGGCGAAAAGTGCCAAAACAAATCCGATAAAGAGTTCTTTCATGCAAAGCATGATGTATGTCCAATTGAAACCGATCATTGTTTTGCTCGTAAGGGCCATATGGGGAAGAAAAATCGCAGTGATGGCGATGAGAAGGCCCATTTTGACAGGCGCTGGAGTTTTGGTGCCAAAGAATGGGGCCACGGAAATGACAGGGGCGATGCGCATCAGGCCAAGGAAGAACAGCGACATGGCTGAGATAGGGGCATATTCAGAGAGCTGAGAGAAAAAAGAGAGATAGCTATCGGTGCTGCTCAAGATGACCACTTAAAGAAGTTTAAGAAAATATTACTTGTAAATGACATGATCTGAGCAGATAACCATCCTCCCAAGAAGAGGAGCGTAATGATGACAGCAAAGAGCTTAACCATGAACGAAAGTGTTTGTTCTTGGATTTGCGTCGCTGCTTGAAAAATGGCGACCATTAGCCCGAGAAGCGTGCTGATGAGAATAGGAGGCGCAGACAAAATCAAAATGAGCAAGAGGGCCTGATAAGCGAGCTGGTAAATCTCTCCTGTGAATGTCATATTTTCCTCACCTAAAGGACAAAACAAGGCCTTGAATGATCAAAGTCCAGCCGTCGACCATCACAATTAAAAGCAATTTTAGCGGTAGAGCGATCGTCAGGGGCGACAGCATCATCATCCCCATCGCAAGCAAGATGTTCGAAGTGACAAGGTCGATGACAAAGAAGGGAAGATAAATCAACACCCCGATCTCAAATGCTGCTTTTAGCTGAGTAGTAATAAAAGAGGGCACTAAAACAATAAAATCAGTCGGTTTTAAACTTTTACGATATTCTTCGGGAAAAGATTTATAAGCGAGCTGATAAAAGCTGTTAATATGCTTGCCGATGGCGTTTCGTTGAAGAAAATCGCGCATCGGTTCTTTGCTCAAATCAAGCACCTTGACGGCATATTGCGCACTCTGTGCAGAAAAGAGCTCAGTCGGCGGCTGTTTGTTGATATACGATTCCGAAGCCTTGTACATGGCAAGCCCCGTCGGGAACATCACGTAGACCGTCATCAGAAGCGCGATCCCCGTCAAGACCTGGTTCGGCGGCGATTGCTGCACGCCGAGAGCATTGCGCAGCAGCGAGAGCACGACGACAATTTTGATGTAAGACGTGAGCAGCATGATCGCAAAGGGGAGCAAGGCGAGCGCGGTGATCGCTGAAATCTCTTCAATGATCGACGGAGGAGGAAGATTAGCCGTGGTAGGATTAACGGGGGCGGCAGCTTCTTGGGCCCACAGTGCCCCAATGCTAAACACTAGAGCAACAACGAACGAAAAAAGAAATATTTTACGTCTTTGCATTCCAAAAAACCGGAAGTTATCTTTGAAGTTATTGCATTTACCCCATTTGAATTCAACGTTTTTTGTAGAGAAAAGAAATTTCGAATCTTATGAGTGGTGAGCCGCATCCCCATGCACATGTCGGGGGGCGTGGGCACCCGCCCCCCGACATGTGTAATGGGCGGCGCTTTGAAAAGCTTATTAACCCGGGCGGTAAAAAGGTGACAAGATGCGCTAGCGAGGCAAAGCCAGATCAAAGCATAAGCGGTCCGAATGAGGAGGCCATAGTAGAACTATGGCCGACGAAGAGGATTGATATGGTAAAGCCGCAGCAAGCAGATTGTCACCTTTTTACCGCCCGGGTTAATAACCTAATTCCTAGTCACCCTTTGAATTTCTCAAAGGCTCTCTCCAACGCCAACCATTGGTTGTCGATGGTGGCGTTGATGATGCCGCTTTCTGTTTCGATGATGCATCCGCCGGGGGCGATGTCGGCGCGCTCGAGGATGCGGAGAACTTGGACTTGGTCAAGGATGTCTTTGATGCGGGTTTTGTGCGTTTCGAGGATTTCTTTGTCGG
>JASHWX010000089.1 GCA_030043815.1 Candidatus Rhabdochlamydia sp. | reverse complement strand
CCCACGCCAATCCATTTTTGAAATACCCGGCCCTTAAGGGCCGGGTTTCCGCCGGAGGACGGATGAAGAAGGGCTGAGGAAGGCAGGAGAAAGTCCCCCGCCTAGTGGTCCTTAGTAAGAGTTCTCGGAGCAATTTCTTGCGTGAAAGCGCGCTTAGGCTACCATTTTTTCTCAGGCTGCCAGGGCTGTTGGGGTTTCTTTTGCGGCCCTTGCGGCTGCCGTTGAGGCTGCTGCGGCTGAGGCTGCCATCGTTGTGGGCCTTGCTGAGGTTGTTGAGGTTTTTGTGGTTGACGCATAATTATTCTCCCTATAAACAAGAACTTTCTATATCTTTAATTTATCAAATTCGTAAATTAACTCAAATTAATAAAAAGAATCGACAGAAAAAACTCACTCAGGGTACACTCCCTTTTATGCTTACATCTAATGACAAACCTAGGCGAGTGATCAGTATTTTTGTCTTAGCCATGCTCAATGTCTCGATCATGGCGAGTTTGAGGACTCTGCCCCTCGTCGCAGAATTCGGCCTGAGCGCGATTGTCTTCTTCGGCATTGTCGCCTTATTTTTCTTAATCCCCTGTGCGCTCATCTCAGCAGAACTTGCTACAGGCTGGCCCAAATCAGGAGGAATTTACATTTGGGTGAGAGAAGGCCTTGGCGACAGATGGGGTTTTTTTGCGATTTGGATGCAGTGGGTGCATAATGTCGCCTGGTACCCTGTCATCATGTCGTTCATCGCCGTCACAGCGGCTTATTTAATCTCCCCTGCATTGGGGAACAATAAGTTTTTTGTCATTGCTGTCATCTTGGTCGGGTTTTGGGGAATGACGCTCCTTAACTACTTGGGAATCAAAACTTCAGGCTGGTTTAGCACCATTGGCGTCATCGTGGGAACAATCCTGCCGGGGCTTTTCATCATTTTTCTTGGAATTACCTGGGTGACGGGCGGGCATCCTGCTCAGACTCCGCTAACATGGGAGGCCATCGTCCCATCCCTTAACAACGTGGGCAATCTCGTTTTCCTATCCGGCTTATTCCTTGCTTTTGCCGGATTAGAAGTCTCGGCATCTTATGCGAGCGATGTGCAAAATCCCCAAAAAAACTTTCCCCGCGCCATCGTTTTAGGAGCCATCATCACGTTCGTTTTGTTCATGCTCGGGGCCCTTGCGATTGCGATTGTCATTCCCAAACAAGAGATCAGCCTCGTCGCAGGGGTGATGGATGCATTCCGCATATTCTTTCAATATTATCATCTCTCGTGGATTCTTCCTCTGATGGCCATTTTGTTGATCATTGGGGCTATCGCGGAGGTCAATTCTTGGATCATCGGCCCGGTCCGCGGTCTTTACGCCACTTCCATTCATGGGAACCTTCCTCCCCTCTTTCAAAAGATCAATAAGCATGAAGTCCCCACCAACTTGCTCCTTTTCCAAGCTTTATTGATGACTGTGACTTCCCTCGTATTTTTATATATGCCGCAAATCAGCAGCAGCTTTTGGATCCTCACGGCTTTAAGCGCCCAGAGCTATCTCATCATGTACATCTTGATGTTCGCTGCGGCCGTCAAGCTCCGTTATAGCAAACCCCATGTCCCCAGGGCGTATCGGGTCCCTTTCCATATGAAAGGGATTTGGCTGTTCAGCGCGATGGGGATTATCTCCTCCCTCTTTGCAATCGTCTTGGGCTTCGTCCCTCCCTCCAATCTCGAAGTTGGCTCTACCCCTATCTACGTTTTGATCCTGGCAGTCGGGTTATTCATCATGTGCATCATTCCCTTGATCATCCATGCCTGCCGCAAACCTCACTGGATGCCAACGGTTCAGAAATGATTCCTTTAGCTGAACGTCTTCGCCCCACCTCTCTTGCAGAAATCATCGGACAGGACCACCTCCTCTCCGAAGAAGGTTTCATTACAAAAATTGTCCAAAATCAAGTGCCTCTTTCGATTTTGCTTTGGGGCCCTCCCGGGTGTGGGAAAACGACCCTTGCCCGCCTTTACGCAAAGAGCTTTAACGCCCGTTTAGTCCCATTTAGCGCCGTTTTCAATGGTGTGGGGGATTTGAAGAAAATCATCCAAGAAATCGAAGAAAAACCGCTCCTGAATCAAAGGCCCATTGTCTTCGTCGACGAAATCCATCGCTTCAACAAGGCCCAGCAAGACGTGTTTCTCCCCTATTTAGAAAACGGCACGCTCATTTTGATCGGAGCTACCACCGAAAATCCCTCTTTTGCGCTCAACGACGCTCTCCTCTCCCGTATGCGCGTCCTTCCCGTCAAATCGTTAGAAGCAGATGGCTTGGATAAAATCATCGCCCGCTTTGAAGCCAAAGTCCATCCTTTGAATTTGACGGAAGGCGCACGCAAGCTCCTCGTCCACTTTGCCCAAGGAGATGCCCGCCATCTCTTGAATATGATTGAAAACATCGTGCACGGATTTAAGGGAGGCGATGCCATTGATGAAAACCGCCTGCAAGCTCTCGTCAATCGACGGAGCGCCTTGTATGATAAGCATGCCGATGGGCATTACAACTTGATCTCCGCGCTCCACAAGGCTGTCCGCGGCTCCGACCCCGATGCGACTCTCTATTGGTTTGCGAGGATGTTAGAAGGAGGCGAAGATCCTCAATTCATCGCAAGGCGCATTGTGAGAATGGCGAGCGAAGACATCGGACTTGCCGATCCCGAGGCTTTGACCATTGCCCTGGATGCTTGGCGCTCCTACGATCAGCTCGGATCGCCGGAGGGAGAACTCGCACTCGCCCAAGCCCTGGTTTACCTGGCCTTAAGTCCCAAAAGCAATGCGATCTACACAGCTTTTGGCGAGGCAAAAGAGTTAGCGAAAAAGACCTCTCATCTTCCCCCTCCGAAAATCATCCTCAACGCCCCGACCCGCCTGATGAAAGACATGGGTTACGGAAAAGACTACCAATACGATCACGATACTCCGCTGGCCTTCTCCGGGCAGAATTATTTTCCAGATGGCGTAGAGCGGCAAGAATTTTACATTCCGAAGGCCCATGGTTTCGAACGGGAAATGACAAAGAGGATCCAGTACTTCAAGAATCTCCGCGAAAAACTCAACTCATAAAAAAATAGCATTTCGGTTTTAAAAGCTTTAGCCTTTTGAGAGGCCGACATGTCTATTTCGGCCCTTCGAAAGGCTAAAGTTTTTAAAATTGATTCGAAAAAAAAACCTTCCCCCTTTTGGGGGGAAGGTCAAGAGAGTTTGTTTTCTCAAGCTATATGGATGAAAGGCTGATAATTAATCACGACCGATCATCTCCTGCCTCTCTGAGGGGCCTTGATACCTTGAGAATTCCTCCTTAAATCATGCTCAGACGATCAGAGATCGATCTGAAGT
>JASHWX010000088.1 GCA_030043815.1 Candidatus Rhabdochlamydia sp. | reverse complement strand
ACTTATGCAACGGTCTCAAAATAATGTTGCCTTCTATTTTCGGGGTATCGCATGAGGGCGCTAGTTTTTTTAATTAACGAGAAAATTATAAGAAAAAAGGAAATTTATGACGCCAGATATTATTCAATGTAATCTTGCTATATTAATTGAGGCATCTCGTCCACTGCCAATTATCGAAGCGGCCATTCTCTCGACACCTGAATCGGATCGTGTTCAGTTTGTCAATGGAACAGGGGGTTGTAAACTGCAAACACCTCTGATGCTCGCCGCAAAGAAGGGTGATGAAGACTTGGTACAACTTCTCTTGAAGCATGGCGCTAAGGTCAATCTGACTGAAAATGGGAAGGAAAGATCAGCTCTGCATAAGGCTGCGACATCTGGTCATGTCAATGTGATTTCTTTGCTGCTCAATGCGGGAGCGGATATTGAAGCGAAAGATGCCCAAAGATTAACACCCTTGATGACTGCAGCAAAAAAAGGAATGATCAAAGCCGTGGAAGCCTTTTTGGATGCAGGTGCGAAAAATGACAATGCTCTAGAACAAGCCGCTATCAAGGGTCACAAGGATGTTGTTGAATTCCTCATCGCAAGGGGTGCAGACAATAGTAAAATGCTTTTGCGCCTTGCAGCTCAAAATGGGCATGCTGAAGTTTTGAAGTCTCTCATCAAAAAAGGCGTAGATGTCAATGAACTCCCCAATCACTGCACCCCTTTGCATCTCGCTGCACGTAATGGTCACACTGCCGCTGCGTCTGTATTGCTAGAGAATCGAGCAAACATTGAGGCAAAAAGCCATTCAGGCATGAGGGCGCTCTATTATGCTGTTGATTCAGGACAATATGATCTCGTCGAACTTCTGATTAAAGCTAAAGCAGAGGTCAATGCCAAAAATGGCAGATACGAATTCACGGCTCTTCATCTTGCCGTGGATAGAGGCCGCAAGGAAATTGTCAAGCTGCTCTTAATCAATGGTGCTGATGTGGAAGCGGAAGATGCTCGAGGGCAAAGACCGTTGCTCTTTGCTGCAAGAAACGGAGACATCCCGATCATGGAGATCCTTTTGGATGCTGAAGCTGAATTTGGCGCTGATTTTCATGTGCTGCGATATCTTTTAGATCCCAATAAACCTAAAGTGGGTGAATGGGCCATTGACTATATCCGCAGTGAACTTGTCAAACTCCATCAAGAAATTGAAAAGGAAAGGGCTTTTGAAGATGTTGATAATTATGAGTATCTTCTTAGCAAGACTGTCGTTTTTATCAAATGTGTCAAGGTCTCCGATGATTATTTTTCCTTATTTGAAAGTAAAGCCAGCGCAGCGATCTCTGCGATGACGTCTCTGATTTTATCTCAGAGTGCATTGATCCTCATCCAGTTCGAGAAAAAAATCAAAGAGCTTGAGGTGCGATTTGAGATTGAAAAGAAAAAAGGAACGATCGAAGCGCTTGGCGCATTTCAATCCGAACTTCAGGTTTTTAGCGGAACCAAGCTGAGGTTAAGCCGCGTGATCAAAGCCTATTTAGACCAGGTCTTTAAGCCTGAATTCAGTTCCATGATGTATGCCGGCTACCGCCCTCTGGTAAAACGCATTGATGGCCTCAAACTCGATTGCGAGCAGATCTTGACCAGCTTAAAACGCAAACAGATGAGTTGGAAGGAAGCAGAAGCTGTCTTTGATGCGGAGGATGTGTTCAGTCTGCTGGTGCAATTTGGCGGCGGCGTGGGTGACCTAAAGCTGCAAATCAAGCCTGCTGAGAGCTATCCCATTCTCTTTGGATGCAATCAGGAAGATTTTTGGAAATGCGGGATTTATTCTGGTACCGATCTACGCGCTCTCGGCGTCGAGCGCCGGATCCATCACCTCATCGAGACTCAAGCGCCATCTCAAGAAATCCTCGAACAAATGCAAGAGGTGGTCGCCGTTAAAACGGCGCTATTTGAAATCTTGAAAAAAATCGGTTACCAAGACCCTCAATTCGATGAGATTGTTAAGAAATTACAGATGCCAGTTGGCATTGTCAATTTGCAATTTTGGGTTGACTTAGAATTATTGATAGGGCGTGTGCTCTTGAGAATGTTCTTCTCGCAAGGGATTGAAACCATTAAGGGAAAGATCGGTGTATTGGGAGATGAGGCGACTTTGAGAGAGTTAGTCAAGGCGTCTCACTTGACCCTAATAGATTTGTTTGCATTTAAGTTTGTTACGAGTCCTTGAAAAAAAAAGCCAAGAAGCGAAACTCCTTGGCTTTGCGAGATAAGAAGTTCAAATCTCAGTGTTCGCGACGTGAGCGGAAAGGACGGTCGCCTCCACGGCCACCGAAGCCGCCGCGGTCGCCACGATCGTCTCTGCGCGGAGCGCGTGGTTGTTCTGGACGTGCATCGTTGACGATGAGAGTGCGTCCGTTCAGGGATTTACCATTCAATCCTTCGACGGCTTTTCTCGCATCTTCAGGGTTTTCCATCTCTACAAAGCCGAAGCCTTTAGACATGCCGGTAAACTTGTCTGTCACAATCCGCACAGAGGCGATAGGGCCATATGAAGAAAAAAGCTCATGGAGCTCTTCTTCAGTTGTGCTGAACGGAAGGCTTCCGACGTACAGTTTCTTATTTGCTACTTGATTCATAGATTCTCCAAAAGAATAAACTCTTGAGAATGAGGGAGATGCATAGAATGTGATCCGGGCAACTCCTTCAAACAGGAGTTTAAGTGTTTGTTTTTCAACGTTGACTCGGATCTGAACACCGGCGGGAACAACACTGTACGCTGGGGACAAAACCACGGGATCAACTCAGCTAAAGTAAAGGGCCCCATTGGCACCTTTCAATTTTAACTTATAATTTATTATAGCAGACCCCCTATAGGATGTCTAGAAGGAACTGTTCAAAAATCTTTAAAATAATTATTAATAGGTTATATGAAAATTTTGATTTACTTCCTTCTCATAGGGTCATTTGCTTATGCGGACCTTTGGGTCATTGAGCAGGATTTCGTCAAATTCGGCAAAAAAGAGGCCTACGAACGCTGTAAAAAAGGGCTTCTTAAGGGCCCTGTCTTTGGATATAAGGATATCAACGACCCGGAATATCTCTTTCTTAGCCCGCTCAAAGCAGTTAAAGGGGTCGAAATGCCCGAGCCCTATGCGAGCACGATCAATTTCTCGATTCAAACCCTTCATGAGTATCTTCCCGAGTGTGCGTTCGTCCCGCGAGGAAAGGAGTCCCTGCTCTCATACCCCGCGGTTTATTATTCCATCTATTCCATCGTCCCCGGAGATGCCCCGCTCTTCGAAGAACAGGTGAAAAAGATCGCGGCTGATAAAAAAGCCCCTTTCCGCACATGGAAGGTCCTCGCCGGCTCCGATGTGCCCAAATACGTGATTGCCGTGTTTGGCGATACAGCCGATGAAGCAAAAAAGTCTGCGGAAAATATGGAATTCATTCCCCCATCGATGAAGCCGCTGCTCCGCAATGAAAAACATGGAGCGGCGATCTTGAGGCGCGATCTCTCAACAAAATGAATATACCGCGCTCGGTCAGGTTTGGTGAATTTCTGCTGCAACCTTTTTCCGCCTGACTGCGCGTTCGCTCTCGCAAGCTGGCAGGAAGATTGCGGTCTGAGCTCCACGCTTTGTCAGGCGAAAAAATCTTGGGCAGAAATTCACAAAACCTGACCGAGCGCGGTATAGCGTGGAATGTTAAGCATGGGCCATTCTTGCTGCTGGGTGTAGGCGCAGAAGAGCTGTTGCAGCTTTCGAGTGTTTGGCCCCACTGTCCCTTTGCCGATTGTGATGGAATCGATTTTCACAACAGGCATCACTTCTCTATTGCTCGACGTGAGAAAAGCTTCATCGAGTTCAGAAATTTCATCGTAATGCAATGCGCGCGTTTCAATGGGAAAATGATCAGCAGCCAGCTTCAAGACCACTTCACGTGTGATCCCGATCAGCACTTCGTCCGAGCAACATGTGTAGAGTGCCCCATGCTTAAATCCAAAAAAATTGCACGTCGTCGCTTCGAGAATTTCGTTTTGGGCATTTAGGTAAAGAGCTTCATGCGCTTTTTTGCGCTGCAGCGCAACGATGGCAGGAGTGTATTGCGTTGTTTTACTCGTCGGTAAACTGCGGTTTAAACGCGTTGTGATCGTATGAATCCCCTCGTCGAAATAGGATTGAGGGTAGGGCGTGAACGGGTATGCGAGAACGATCAAGTTCGGTGTTTCTTGCGGGGTAAATTGATTAGCGCTGATGCCTCCCGTCACGACGATTTTTAAACTCGCTTCATGGAGATGATTGAGTCTTTGAACAGCGTGGACGATCGTCTCAATCTCTTTTAAAGGAACAGGCAGACTCAACCCAATGTGATCGGCAGAGTATTGCAAGCGGAGCAAATGGTCCCATAAGTGAAAAGGACG
>JASHWX010000009.1 GCA_030043815.1 Candidatus Rhabdochlamydia sp. | reverse complement strand
ATTCCAACTAATTACACAATCCTTGATTTCTTTGCCAAAAACTTGAAAAATGGATGGCATTTAGAGACTGTTGTCGAATTAAGCTTCTGTCGATTTTTGGGTTCTTTTGAGCCGATTTTCGATTCAAATTGCAGGGGTAATATCAACTTTTGTATATTACCCCTGCAATTTGAATCGAAAATCGGCCAAAATAATCCCGAAAATCGACGAAGTCTTAATTCGACAACAGTCTCTTATATCGAGAAATCTATGGACCAAGTAAGAGTTAGAATTGCTCCCTCGCCGACTGGCGATCCCCATGTAGGAACGGCTTACATCGCGCTGTTCAATCTCATCTTTGCCCGGCATTTCAAAGGAAAATTCATTATCCGCATCGAAGATACAGACCGGACGCGTTCGCGGCCCGAATATGAGGCAAATATTTTTGAGGCCTTGAAATGGACAGGCATTCAGTGGGACGAAGGCCCGGATATCGGAGGGCCTTTTGGTCCGTATCGGCAATCGGAGCGCACGGAAATTTATCGCGAGCATTGCCAGATGCTCCTTGATCGAGGGAAAGCTTATAAATGCTTTGCTACTCCCGAAGAGCTTGCAGAAATGCGCGAAATGGCATCCAAGCTAGGGCTCAAAGTCGGCTACGACCGCCGCTATCGCAATTTGAGCTTAGAAGAGGTGGAAGAGAGGGAAAAGGCCGGCCAGCCTTACGTCATCCGCCTTAAAGTGCCGCTCACCGGAGAGTGCGTCTTTGAAGATGGGATTAAAGGACGGATCACCTATCCTTGGGCAGATATTGATGATCAGATCCTGCTCAAATCGGATGGCTTTCCCACATATCATCTCGCTGCGGTCGTCGATGATCACTTGATGCAGATTTCCCATGTGATCCGCGGAGATGAATGGATCAGCTCGACGCCCAAGCATATCTTGCTCTACGAAAGTTTTGGATGGAAGCCCCCTGCCTTCCTGCATATGCCCCTTCTTCTCGGCAAAGATGGGCGGAAACTGTCCAAGCGCCGAAACCCCACATCGATTTTCTACTATCGCGACTGCGGCTATTTGCGCGAAGCGTTTGTCAACTTTCTGACTCTGATGGGATACAGCATGCCCGGCGACAAAGAAATTTATCCCCTCGAAGAAATCATTCGGGAGTTCGATCCTAAGCGGATCGGCGTGTCGGGAGCTTATTTTGATATTTTGAAACTCGATTGGGTCAATCAACATTATTTGATCAATACGATTCCCCAGGAAAAATTATGGAATCGGATGAAGGAATGGATCTACAACGAAGAGTTCATGCAAAAGCTCATGCCGCTCGTGCATACAAGAATTAAGACTTTTGGCGAGTTCATGGAGCTGTGCTATTTCTTCTTCGTCAATCACCTCGAGTACACAGAAGAGCTGCTCTGCCCGGCCGGGCAGCCTAAAGAGAAAATCGCCATGATGCTGCAAGGGATCATTTGGAGCATGGACGAGCAAGAAAATTGGAAACGCTCAGGAATTGAAAAAGCCTCCCGCGATGTCGCTGAAGTCTTCGGGGTCCACCATAAAAAGGTCATCATCCCGATGCTTTACGTCTCCTTGATCGGAAAAAGGCAAGGCCCTCCGCTCTTTGATTCCGTGGAACTGCTAGGAAAAGACCGCACGCGGGCAAGGCTGCTCAATGGCATTGAATTCCTCGGGGGCATTTCGAATAAAAAAATGGATGACCTCGCCAAAGGCTGGCAGAAGAAAGATTGTAAGTAAGTTCGCTTAAATAGTTGTAATGAAATTCAAGGAGATTTTCGATGAGATTTCACAACTGACGACGAAGACAATGTGCGAGCACATGGCTGAGGAGGCTGATGTGAAAGATCGCGAAAAAAACTTGAAGGTCATTATAAATATTGAGGCGAACTTACTTAAAGAGATTTAATCTTCATCATCGACGTAAAGCTCTTCTTCTTCTTGCCCTGTGTCTGAAATGATGTAAGAGCGGTGGTTGTAACCTCCGCCGCATGAACTAAACAAGAGAAGGGCGACAATTAATATGAAGGGCATGATGCGCTATTTATCACATTTATTGAACAGCTGTCTATGAGTATTTCTCGACTGCATCCGGCAACCGCGACAATCAAGGAACGCTACCTTCTCACCAAAACTGGATCGACCAAGTACACAAGCCATGTCACCTTGGACACTTCCCTTATCTCCCTTGATTATAAAGTCGGTGACTCGATTGGGATCTATGCTCAAAATGACCCGGTGCTCGTCAAACATCTGATCGAAGCGATGCATGCGGAAGGCGATGAAGAGATCAAGGATCCGCGCAGCGAAAAAGTGTTTACTTTATGGGATTTTTTAAGCTTTAAGGCCAATCTGTCCCGTTTAACTTCATCTTTTCTCAAGCTGTTCTACGAATGCGAACAAAGCCACGATAAAAAAAATGCACTGCATCGTTTGCTTCTAAGCGAAAATAAACCTCTTCTCTCTCAATATTTGAGCACGCACGATCCTCTCGACTTGCTTAAAGAATACCAAGAAGTCAATGCTCCGCTTCAACAGCTATGCGAGCAATTTGGCCCCCTTCTCCCTCGCTTTTACTCGATTGCCAATTCAAAGCTGCAGCATCCTGATGAAATCCACTTGACCGTTGCGCTGTTTACCTTTTCCCATCAAGGAGAAAAGCGATACGGGGTCGGCAGCCATTTTCTCTGCCATCTTGCTCAAGTGAATGAAACCCCCATCCCCATTTATGTCCAACCTGCTCATTATTTTACCCTTCCTGAAGACGATGCTGCGCCCATCATCATGGTCGGCCCCGGCACAGGGGTTGCGCCGTTCCGCGCGTTCATGCAAGAGCGCATTGCCAAAGGCGCATCGGGAAAAAATTGGCTCTTTTTCGGCGAGCGCAACCGCGCATCCGATTACTTTTACAAAGAGGATTGGGAAAGGTGGACTGCCGCAGGAAAGCTCCAGCTCGACCTCGCTTTTTCCCGTGATCAATCAGAAAAAATTTATGTCCAACACCGCATGCATGAAAAAGCGGCCGAGCTCTGGAACTGGCTGCAAGAGGGCGCCTACTTTTACGTCTGCGGGGATGCGCATCGCATGGCAAAAGACGTGGAAGCCATGCTGCAAAAAATCGCGTCTGAAAGAGGACAGATGAGCGAAGAGGCCGCCAAAGCCTACGTCAAAATGCTGCGCACGCAAAAAAGATACATGGCCGATGTCTATTGAACTGTCGTTAACACACAAAAGCACTGAAGGCCATCGCCGCACCCGAAATCCGTCAGCCCATCGCCAGACGTCGCAGTCAGACCGACTTGGTCGATCCTGATCTTCATCACATGGGCAATCTTGGCGCGCATCTCATCGACGCGCTTTTGAAATCGGGGGCGTTTTCCTTCGATGGTCAATGCGATGTGTTCAATCATCTGGGGCCCGAGCGCTTCTAGCGCCTTTTCTAAGTAAACCTGACTGTCGGTAATCCCATCTTTATGGCATAGGTCGATTGCAATGCCTCCTAAGATCGGAACACCTGTCACGGAGGTGATTGCATTACAGATGGCATGAAAGACGACATCGCCGTCAGAATCCGCCGAAAGGCCTGGCGCTTCTTCAAAAATCAGTCCGCCGATGATGCAGGGCTTAGCTGAATCAGAAGGGAGAAAGCGATGGCTGTCTTGTCCGATGCCGACGCGGACTTTTGGAAAACTAAAGGGCGGCATCGATCATTGTCCTTTTAGCCAATTTCTCTAAAATGGAAAC
The DNA here is from genome assembly GCA_030043815.1 of Candidatus Rhabdochlamydia sp. Taxonomy (GTDB): domain Bacteria; phylum Chlamydiota; class Chlamydiia; order Chlamydiales; family Rhabdochlamydiaceae; genus CAJCIW01. Next base: position 2,583 of record JASHWX010000009.1, on the reverse strand, counting down.
GGGCGCTTTTTGCGGATTGACCAATCCGGTGTGAGGAACAAGAATCGTCTGTTCAAGAGCATATTGACCTGCTGTTGCTGCATGGGAGACCTGATCAGTAAAAACGATCCAACAAGAATGGGGAGGGAATTCCCAATAATCTTTATGGCAATTCTTTTGAAACTCTTCGTTTTCTTTTAAGAAATTGTGCAAGTTCAGCATGAAAGTATCATAAGGGGATCGAAGCACAATGGGAAACCCTAAAATTTTCAATAACCGCCCCATTAGGCTATTACGGCGTGGAAAATCGACCCCCTTGCCTCCAAAACGCTCGACCAAGACCTCAAAAGGATCAGAGGTCGTCCACAAACGGCTCTCTTTAGGATTGATATTGGTAAAAAATCGCAAAATTCTGCGTCCATGCATGGGACGGGTAGGAAAGGAATCCACGTGCAAAAGATCATTGCGCGCGCGCGTCCGGAGCTGCCGTCCTTTTTCTTGAAAGGGGCGAAAGCTCGCATAGTCCAAGCTCCAATGGGCGGCATAGGGAGGGAGCAGTTCCGCAAGGAATTTCACCACGCATTTGGAATAATTTTGCATGACCTCTAACAGCCTCTTTGATTGCTCTTCTGACATTTCGACGGCATTCGTGATCTTATTGGCTGCGGGCTTATAGGCGATGTTTTTGCGGTTGGCGGCCCCCGATTGTTTTTGGGAGAGTAAAAAATCTAAATCTTTTTTTGGAAACTTAAAAGGGCACTTTTCAAAAAATAGAATGTTCGCGTTTTCTAATTCTTCACAATAACGCGTTTTATTTTCACTAAAATCATTTTCTTCAACTTTAATTAATTTTGTCATAAAGCCTCAATTGTTTCATCGAGATAACAAGCGAGCTCCGCATTGCGCTTGCTCAACCAGTCTTTCAAATCCCGTGTTTGCTTGGCAACTTCTTTTTTATAAGCCATCGGAAGCAAGCCATCATTTTGATAGGAACCGAGATCAATTTCAATGGCTTTTTCGCCCAAGAAGCCGAAATTGGAACGAAAATTGGGATCGAGGTCTTTGATGCCCATTTTAGACCTTTCAACAATGAGGTCTAATAGGGAATCGATGCATCGCTTGGCTTTATCAATTTGTTTTTCCTTAATCAGCCTCTTGAGTTTTTTGTGGGAGAGCACATCCGCTTTTCTTTGGATGACAAAGTCGACTCCATTAGGGTCGATTTGATGCTTAATTCCCAGTTTATCGATGATCACCAGTTTCTTTTTAAAGCAATCGGTGCGATTCACATGCAAGTAGATCATGCCGGTGCGTTCTTTAAATCGTTCATTGGCAAGTTTACAGCTTTCAAAAAGAAAATCAGAGGATTGGTGATGGTGCTTGCCGAGAATGTGCTTCCGGTACCCATTTAAAAATCCAGGAAGGGGTGCCGCCTCGAGCCAGTTCCAAAAGTGCATGTGATGCTGTTTAAAAAATTTAATCACGACACTGCCATCGGCGCTGGCAAAGATGTAGCACTGCCCCCCTTTGGCAAAGTATTGAAAAGGCTGATCGAGCAGCGCCTCCACTTCCTGGAGTTCTTTCCCTTCCAATCCCGCACCCTGGGCTTGCTGTCTCGGTAAAATTTTATGCAGGCTAAAGCCCCTTGTCTGGTGATGACAAAAACGCTCTACCGCACAAAATAGGACCACAAATAAAATAACTTTTACAAACTTCACAGGTCAATTTTATGGACCGAATGAGGTTTTAAGCAAGGACTCTTTCTGGTGGCGTTCGATGGCAAGCTCGATGAGGCGATCGAGCAGCTTAGAATAGGGCAGGCCGCATGCGTCCCACAATTTGGGGTACATGCTGATTTTGGTAAATCCCGGGATGGTATTGATTTCGTTGACGAGAATTTCTCCATTGTCTTTTAAGAAAAAATCGACCCTGGCCATCCCTTCGCAGCATAAGGCCCGATAAGCATTCAATGCCGTCTGCTGGATCTTTTGGGTCAGTTCCTCGGGAAGTTCAACGGGGACTTTATATTGGGCGCCGTTTTCATCGAGATACTTGGCCTCGTAGGAATAGAATTCATGATGAGGAATGATCTCGCCCGGGAGCGAAACGATCGGTTCATCATTGCCGAGCACCGAGCAGACAATCTCTCTTCCTTGGATAAACTCTTCGATGATGATCTTGCGATCGTATAAAAAGGCATCATCGACAGCCGCTTGGAACTCTTCTAGTTTCTTTACTTTAGAGATACCTACCGATGAGCCGAGGTTAGCAGGCTTCACAAAAAAGGGCAGGCCAAGCTCGCGAACCACAGAGTCAAAGGTGAATTGATCGCGATTGTATTGATGGACGGTCAAAAAGCGCGCCGTTGGAATATTCGCTTCGCGGAAAAGGCGTTTCATCACATCTTTGTCCATCCCGATCGAAGAACCCAGTACGCTTGCGCCAACGAAGGGGATGTTGGCCAATTTAAGGAGTCCTTGGACAGTGCCATCTTCTCCATACGTTCCATGCAAAACAGGAAAAATCACATCCAATAATAGCGATTCTTGAAGTTGATTCCCGCTGTAGCTCACAAGCTCTTTGCGATGATGCTTAGGCACAAGC
>JASHWX010000087.1 GCA_030043815.1 Candidatus Rhabdochlamydia sp. | reverse complement strand
AAACATTGCACCTTAGTAGTGATATGATTCAATATCCCAATGATGAAACTCTTTTTCGTAAATTTTGCCCTTCTCACAAAGAAGTCCTTTCCGTTGATTTTGTCGCGGAAAAGATGCAAATCCACCATCGAGGAAAAGCTCGAGACAGAGGCCCGCTCTACCGTTCTTCTTCCGAGCCTCGCCTCTTTCAAAAAATCATCGACCCTAAAGCCCATTTGAAAAGCTTGATCGAGGAAGGAAAAATCGTGCGCTTTATAGGAAATGCTCCAGTGGATCGAGCCGAAGTGGTCCTCTTAGACGATACTTCCCATGGCAATGAAGATCAGGCTTTCATCCGCGGTCAGATTGCCAACACCTTAAAACAACAACAACGAGAAAACGTGTTATTATGCGAAGGCCATGGCCCAGAGAAAATGGAATTTTCCCAGGAAGAAATCATGTTTTCGTTTGCTCCGAACATTGAGATCAACAAAGAGACGGACTTTCTTTCGGGATGGGACGATACTTATCTTCATCAGCAATGCTTATCAAAAGTGCGTCTAACTCTGCAAAGAATTAGGCTGGATCTAGAATCCATGCCAGAATCTCAGGATTTTACAGAAGATACCCTCAAAGGCGTTGATGAGATATGGGAAGAAGTTCATTTAAGAACAGAAAGCGAGTGGGAATCAATCCAATCTTATCGATCGGCTTTTCCGAACGCGAAAATCTATGTCTTTGCAGGCGCAGGCCATAATCAAGAAAAATGGCTGATAAATCAACTGCTGGAAAAAGAAATCCCATTTTCCATCCTTACCCCCTTGCTAACACGATCTACTGAAGACCCCATCGAACATGCGAGCGATTATTACAATTATGATAATTACAGTGTGTTTGGCAGAAAAATGTCTTAATAAAATTGATTGTGAGGTTAATATGTCAATAAATACAGAAATTAATAATTTAACGACTCAGCTTGAGCTCTACCAAATGGAACTGCAGAATCCAGGTCACCTGACTGAGGATAAGATTCATGAAAGAACGAATGAGCTGCTTTCTGATAAGATTCCGCGTCTTTTTCAATTAGCTCAGTGGTGCCTAAGTAATAATCCCATTCAATTAAGGGAATTATTAGAAAAAGCACAGAAAGTTTATGATCGGGTCTGCATTCTCTATCTGGATGACATGATTCTAAGATATAAAGTGAAAAGCTCAGAGCTAAAAACTCTTGCCGGTTGTTTGAAGCAAACTGAAGAGAAAATCCGGAGTTTGCCGTGTCATGCATCTCAAGAAGAGCGCGAAGGGACGCTTGCAGGTTCCAGCTTTAAACATTGGACTGAGGAATTGTTATTAGGGATCATTCAATACCTCGGCGCTTATCGATTGCCCCTCCGAGCTTCCTGCAGAAAATTCCGTCAACTGATTCCCATTCGCACCATTCGCGATCCCTTTCAATTTTGCAAACTCGTTTCCAAAGCGGGGCAATTCAACCTCTTGCAGTGGGCGCAAAAGCAGTCTTTGAGATGGGACGCTAAGACAAGCAGTCATCTTGCTGAGCATGGAGACATGAAGATGCTCCAATGGGCACAAGCCAACGGATGTCCCATGAATGATGAAGACATATGCAATAACGCCATCAAAAACGGCGACCTGAAAATGCTCGAATGGGCCAGAGCGAACGGCTGTCCGTGGGAGTACAAAGCAGCTGATATCGCTGTGGAAAAAGGCTCCATGGAAATTCTGGAATGGCTTAGAAAAAACAAATGTAGCTATTTCCCAGGAAATTCCTTTTCGGTAGCGGCCGAAATGGGAAATCTCGAGATGTTAAAATATCTTGTTCTTTGCAAATTGAACAAGACAACATCGGATCTAAATATCATCACATCAGCCGCTGAGAAGGGACATCTGCACATTCTGAAATGGGCAAAGGATAATTATCATCTTAGCCTTGGAATTGTAGTAACTAATGAATTGTGTTCTGTGGCGGCTTACGGCGGTCATATTGAAGTCCTTAAATGGGCAAGAGAAAATGGATGTGCGTGGGATGAAGCAACATGTGCAAATGCAGCTAGAAATGGCCATTTGGAAGTGCTCAAGTGGGCAAGAGAAAATGGCTGTCCTTGGGATGCAAGTACATGTACAGCTGCTGCAGTCAATGGACATCTCGATATTTTGATGTGGGCGAGGAATAATGGTTGTGATTGGGATGCAAAGACCCTTTCTTGGGCAGCTTTTTATGGACATCTTGAAGTCGTGAAGTGGGCGAGTGCAAACGGTTGTCCGTGGAATAAAGAGACATGCGAGAGCGCTGCCGGGCAAGGACACATTGAGGTTCTTCAATGGGCCAGAGAAAACGGCTGTCCTTGGGGCCCGGATGCATGCAAGTTCGCTGCTCACCACGGCCATTTTCACATTCTCAAATGGTTAAGAGAAAATGGGTGCCCATGGGATGAAACGACATGTTCGGAAGCTGCTATTAATGGGCATTTTGAAATTCTGAAGTGGGCGAGGGCAAACGGCTGCCCATGGGACCACTGGACAATTTTCGGGGCACTTCACCGTGGCCATTTTGAAATTGCAAAATGGTTAGATGATCAGGGATTGCCCCCCAATCCCGATGATGAATTCCTGCTGTCTAATATTATCAATCATACAATTAAAGCAGGCCATTTGGACATTTTAGAGTGGTTATGGCTTAAAGGCTTCAAAGTGGATGCATCGTCATGTGCCGCGGCAGCAGAACACGGCCATCTTGAAATCCTCAAATGGTTAAGAAAACTCGACTGTCCTTGGGATCATAATACATGTTCGGAAGCTGCTAAAAACGGTCATTTGAAAATTTTGAAATGGGCTAGAGAAAATGGGTGCAATTGGAATGCATGGACCTGCCATCAAGCTGCCTGTTTCGGGCATTTTGAAGTGCTCAAGTGGGCTGTGGAAAATGGCTGTCCCTTGAAAAAGGACGAGGTCAGAGCTGATTCAGAAAGGCATCCTGCGATTTTAAAATGGCTCGACACGCTTCCTTAAAATTATACCCAAACAACCTGAAAATTTGGTTTTTGGAGCGCGTCGAACCCTGGGGCTTCGACGCGCTCCAAAAACCAAATTTTCAGGTTGTTTGGGTATAACTTCTCTTTTCAAATAGGATCAACTGAAGTATACTGCGACCGTTCAAAAAGTGTGAAAAATGCCAAGGCTGCGAACACTTAGAAAATGTCCATAGACATTTTCTAAGGAAAGCAGGTGAGCGAAGCGAACCGGGCCCGGAGGGACGCCGTGAATTTGAACCAGGCGAAGCCCGGCGCTTAAAGCAGCTCAACTTGAACAAGTTGAGCGATGCAGGCGGGTTCAAATTCACTGGCTGTCCGACGCTGGCAGATTCACACTTTTTGAGCGGGAGCAGTATATCTGGAACACAATTCGAAAGTATCTTCCTTCTTTTCACACACAGCGGAAAAGAACAGTTGATTTTTTTGAAACATAGCAAAGACAATTAATGCCCCTAAAAGTCATCACTTCACGAGGAGAAACGATCCCCATCCATTCTCCTAAGGACTTCGAAAACGTGTTAGGTGTGGAGTTTTTGCCTCATCTCGCATTCATCGATTCCATGACAGAGAGAAAGGTGCGGGCAAAATGTGACAAGGCGGAAAAGAGGGGATGGATTTTGCCGCGGCAGAAATGGCTTGGACATTTTTACGCGAAAGGGGTGAGGGGAGGGGCAGCGTTAGATTTGACGATTGCTTGGATCGATGACAAGGTCGGCTATGGGGTTTGGACGAATGGGACGATTCCAGCGAATGCCTATGTGGGAGAATATACGGGGATTTTGCGCAAGCGGCGGTTTTTCGGGAGATGGAAGAATTATTATTGCTTTGATTATTACATTGGAGAAATGAGGTCGCATTATGTGATTGACGCAGAAAAAGCGGGGAATCACACGCATTTTATTAATCACAGTGCGACCCCCAATTTGGAAACAGCGTCATTGTATTGCGATGGTCTCTTTCATGTGATTGTGCATGCGATCAAAGATATTCCTGCTGGCACACAGCTTTGCTACGATTATGGAGAAAATTATTGGAAAAAGCGCGAAAAGCCGGTTGCATTAGCAGCCGTTACGCAGCGCTAGCGCTGCGCAACGGTCTTATTGATTACTTTTCGTTGATGCCGAGGAGTTCGAGCTCGAAAATCAAGGCCATGTTGGGGCCGATCTCTTGCCCAAATCCGTTTTCGCCATAGGCGAGATAGGGCGGGATGAACACTTGCCACTTATCGCCGACTTTCATTTTTTGCAGCACTTCGGTCCAGCCTGCTATGACGCGGTTGAGAGGGAAGACATGGGGCTGGCCTCGTTGGTAGGAACTGTCAAAGACCCGGCCATCGATAAGGCTGCCGCGATAGTGAACTTTGACGACATCGAGCGGTGTGGGGTGGGGGCCGCCTTGTTGGCTTGCGGAGAGGACTTTGTACTGCAGTCCGCTGGGCAAGGCGACAACGCCC
>JASHWX010000086.1 GCA_030043815.1 Candidatus Rhabdochlamydia sp. | reverse complement strand
GCGCATGATGAAAACCCTCGCCCGCGAGCTCAACCTTCCTATCATCTGCCTATCCCAGCTTTCCCGAAAAGTCGAAGAGCGGCAAGGCCATCGTCCCATGATGAGCGATCTTCGTGAGAGCGGCAGTATCGAACAAGATTCGGATATCGTTATGTTTTTGCTTCGCCGCGAATATTATGATCCGTATGACAAACCTGGTCTTGCCGAGTTGATCGTGGCTAAAAATCGGCATGGCGCGGTCGGCAGCGTCAATTTGACCTATCGCAAAGAGCTCGCCCAATTTGCCAATTACTCTCCAATTCATAGCTCGCCCTCGGACAACGATGAGGCGTTTGCGGCTTTCTCGCCATAACCCATTAATAAAAGAAAGTTTATATATTGAATTTATTCTACTTTAATATTATAATTACATTTTATTAATGTGAGGATATTAAGAAATGACGACAGACATAACATCTAAAAGGACGAGCATCGAACTCGAACCCATCATCACCCAAATAGAAAGGGTTGAACCTATACCCAAACAACTTGAAAAATTGGGAATTTGTCAAGGACGTCGCCCTGAATTTGAGCCAGGCGAAGCCGGCGCTGCTGCGGATACTACAAAAGAGCAAAGTATTGCTCTTTTGTATGAGGAGCAGGCTCAACTTGAACAAGTTGAGCGATGCAGGCGGGTCTCAAATTCAGCGGCTGACGACGCAGCCAAAAACCAATTTTTCAGGTTGTTTGGGTATAAACAAACTCTGGAACAATCGATTGCGAAAATCGATGCTTATCTTGCGCAAGGAAAAAAACTGTGTCTATTTGTGGGGCGCACACCTAAAGAACCGCTTCCATCGGATAGGGGCGAAGCTCAAGCTAATGAAATCTGGGTCTCATTAGATCAAAGCGACGAGGGGCCTGCGATCTCTGCAGATCGGGTCCATCTGCATTTTGACTTTAATCAACAGACATTGGTCCGCAAGCTCAAAAAGAGATTCGATTTAATTGTCGTCGATTTTTCGGTGATGAAATTCTTAGGTAATGATTTTGCCAATCGATTTACAGTCATGTTCCGCACTCCCAAGACCCGCATGCTGTTCGAGTCCAGCACGGGCATCGGTTTTTTAGCAGATATTCCTAATCGCATTTTTTGCACAAAACGCTATATGGTCACTTCCCCTAATAATTCGTTAAACGAAGCTTTCGATAGAAGTATAGAGCATTTGAAAAAGTATCGTACAGAGACGTCCGATGAACAACAACAACTGGATTGGAATGCATTCATGGAAGAAGAAGGAAATAGCATATTGAAAGAAGTTGATGAATGGCCTGAAGAAGAAAAAAAACAAGAATTAGAAATCGCATTTAGGGGATCGTTAGCTAAAAAAGCGGGCATTAAAAATGAAGATGAGGAGCAAGAATTTGCCCGTCAGCAATTAAAAACTCACCTTGAAAAAACATTTGCCCAGGTAGAATTAATCGAAGATCGTCCTTATCCTTATCAAACTAACTATCCAGACACTTCTTATTTCATCGTCAGCAACCCCATACCCAGTTGCTGCTGCTGCCAACTGACATAAATGGAGTATACCCTACTCGCTCAAAAAGTTGGATTTCAACCGCATGACTTTGGCGCGGTCGAAATCCAACTTTTTGAACGAGTGGGGTATATTTCATCGTCAAAGGAAAATGAGACGTTCCTCTCCAGCTCAGACCAAAGAAATGAGTCTAAAAAGTAATTTTTATTTGAATGTTTACTTTTTCGGATGTCTGTTGTAAACTCATCCTTTACTTTTTAGAAATTTGTTTTTAAGTTGATTTTTAGAACAGGAGCATTTATCCTCTATGTCATCTGTAAAGAAAAAACGGCGCGCGAAAATCGCAAAACATAAAAGAAAAAAGCGAAGACGCCGCGATAGACATAAAAAATAAGCGAAAAACCGCTATTTCCGTTTCGTGACAGCAACTGTTACGTAAGGTTTTTTTGTCGTCAAATCATGTGGACATATCCGGGAAAATTCGATGTCATTGTCGTTGGTGCGGGCCATGCAGGGTGCGAGGCAGCGCATGCTTCGGCGCGCATGGGCGCAAAGACTCTGCTTTTGACGATGAACCTCGATACGATTGCCAAAATGAGCTGCAATCCCGCTGTCGGAGGCACGGCTAAGGGGCATATCGTCCGGGAGATCGATGCTCTCGGCGGGATCATGGGCAAGGTCACTGATAGGACGGGGATCCAGTTTCGGATGCTCAATGCTTCGAAGGGCCCTGCTGTGTGGTCGCCGCGGGCCCAAGCTGACAAGTTCGCCTATGCCGCTGCCATGAAGCAGCGGCTCGAAAAAATCCCCCATCTCTTCATCAAGCAAGGCACAATTGAAGCCCTCGTTATCGAGGGAGGAAAGGTGATCGGCGTCGAAACCTTGGAAGGGATAGCCTACTTCGGTAAGACTGTGGCGGTCTCATCGGGTACGTTCATGCGGGGGCTGATCCACATCGGCCCAACGCAATTTGCAGGAGGAAGGGCGGGCGATAAACCTTCTGTAGGGCTGTCGTCCCATCTGGAAGCACTAGGTTTTCATCTAGGACGATTGAAGACGGGAACGCCGCCGCGTATCAACCGGCGAAGCGTCGATTTTTCTCAAATGCAAGAGCAGCCAGGGGAGGAAGGCGTCCGTTTTTCTTGCGATCCTTCAGAGGGGCCAGGGCTGCCGCAAGTCCCTTGCCATATCACCTACACCAATGAAGAGACAAAGAGGGTCGTACGCGACAACTTGCATCTTTCTCCCATGTATTCGGGTCAGATCAAGAGCATCGGCCCCCGATATTGTCCGTCCATTGAAGATAAAATGGTCCGTTTTGCCGATAAAGAGCGGCACCAGCTCTTTTTAGAACCCGAGGGCTTGAATACCGAGGAGATCTATGTCAATGGGATCTCGTCATCGCTTCCATTCGACGTCCAATTGAAAATGCTGCATACCATTCCGGGGTTGGAAAAAGCGGAAGTGATGCGTCCTGCCTATGCGATCGAATACGATTATGTCAAAAGCGGGCAAGTGCATTTGACACTGGAAAGCAAACTGATCGAAGGGCTGTTTTTCTGCGGTCAAATCAATGGGACGACAGGCTATGAAGAAGCTGCCGGGCAAGGGCTGATCGCAGGGATCAATGCTGCGTTGAAGGTTGCGGGCAAACCCCCCTTTATTCTCAAACGCTCGGAAGCTTACATCGGGGTCATGATCGACGAGCTGATTGCCAAAGAGCTCGATGAACCTTATCGCATGTTCACAAGCCGCGCCGAACACCGCCTCTTGCTTCGCCAAGACAACGCCGATCTTCGCTTAAGAGAAAAGGGGTACCATTTGGGTTTGATCAACCATGAGCAATTCGAGAGGCTGCAAGAAAAGAAAAACGCCATCGAGACGCAAACGGCGCGTCTCATGAAAACCTACCGGCAAGTTGAAGGCAAATCCGCCTCGCTCGCTCAGCTTCTATGCCGACCAGAATATACTTATGCCATTTTGTTAGAACAGTATCCTGACCATGTGGTCGATTGCGGTTCTGAAGTGAATTTTCACATCGAGCTGAACTTAAAGTATGCTGGATATATCGAGCGTCAAGCTGCGGAAGCCGCCAAGTTGGAAACGATCGAACAGGTCAATATTCCAAAGAATTTTAACTTTTTAACGGTAACGGGATTGAGCAATGAGGCTAAGGAAAAGCTTCATCGCGTGCAGCCGGCCAATCTGGGCCTAGCATCGCGCATTTCAGGGGTTTCTCCTGCCGATATTTCCGTTTTAATGATCGCACTCAGGTCTAAACCATGAGCTTTCAATTATTGCGGCTTAAATTATACCCCATTTACGAGCAGCTCCAGCTTGAGGAAAAACTCCTGCGTTCAGATTCTGGGAATTGGTGCATCATCAATGAAGGGTCGGCGCCTGCGATCGTCCTTGGCATATCTGGCAAACAAGAAGAACTTGTCGACTGCGCTCAAGCAGCTCAAGATCAAATCCCTCTGATCCGCCGCTTTAGCGGCGGAGGGACCGTGATCGTCGATCAAGATACCCTCTTTATCACCTTCATCTGTCAAAAGCAGATCCATCCCTTTCCCGCTTACCCCGAACCCATCATGAGATGGACCCAAGAGCTCTATCGCGATGCCCTTCAGCTCCCCCAGTTTAATTTGAAAGAAAATGATTATGTCATTGGCGATCGCAAATTTGGAGGCAATGCGCAGTACATCAAAAAAGACCGCTGGCTGCACCATAGCTCGCTTCTCTGGAATTTTTCTTCCAAGAACATGAGCTACCTGCTGCATCCCAAAAAAACTCCCCCTTATCGCCAAAACCGCCACCATGAAGATTTTCTGTGCCGCTTATCCGACTATTTCTCCGACAAAGAATTGTTCATTCAGGGTGTGATCGGAGCGCTCAGCAAGCGCTTTTCTGTGCAGCAATTAATTGACTGATGATCTCGTTTATCGTATCGGGGTAAGCATGCCATTTCTTGGGACCTCGCCAACTATATTCATCCATGGGTCTTAACACCTTGCGGCCATCAAAAAGTATTCCGAGCCGTATTTGCTGTAAGATTGGGCTAAAATAAAAACAAAAATACCCTTTTTTGCCTTCTAATAGGCCTTTGCGTATCTTGCCTTCGTATTTAGCAAAGCGCACCGCTCCATTTAAAATGACGTTTTTTTGTTGAGGAGGAAGGTGTTCAATGAGTATTGAATCGAGGACAAAAGACATGACTTGCTTTTGCTGATCGTCCATGCGAAAAATACTGATAAGTCCAGCCGATACGCGTTGACAATATTGGCTCACGGTCATGCGTTGTTTGTTCAAATCTTTGAAGAGCTCTTGAAGTTCTTGTAGAACAGATACGGGAATCTTAGAAAAGATCCTAGCATTAAAAACATAAATGTTATTTTCAAACAGTTCTATTGTTTCTTCTTCAATAAATGAATTAGAGACATCAAGACCTGGTTTAATTAACATCCGCCCTATCCATTCATCAGAACTTAAGTTCCCTTTAATAAAGCTCTGAAACTCCTCATTTGATAAGTCAATACTGATCGTTTGGCGGATGTTGAATTTGTGCATAAGTGTTCCTACTGCCATTTTCCAGCGGGCCAGATCGAGCATCCATTTTAACAATCCTCTGGGATCATTGTGGAGAATAGTCCGCGCATCAGGAATGAAATCAACGCCTGGATCGAGCTCCAAAAATGATTTCTCAGGTTTATGAGACATCGGCGTACGGAGTAATTTGCTGTAATTGGCTAATACGTCAGACGTTTTCATGTTCAATGAATCGTGCGCTTCGAGAACTGAATTCATGAAGTCGCTTCTCCGAGCCGTTATTCTCATCCCTTCGACTACTGCTTGAATGGCCCCTCTTTCTCTGAACGAATCTTTCGCTTTTTCAAACGCGCAGTGCTTTGTCTTATCGATGACCTCGAAGATAAATTTTCTAAATTCTTCGGGAGTCGTTATCCTTCTTACATCGACAACTTCGCGTTGAAAGAGTTCGAAGGACCCTGTTGATGCATTGTAAATAAAACGCGATGAATCTTGGAGGGTTTGAACAAAAATGCGCTTGATTTCTTCGACCAAGACTTTTTGATAAACGGGCATTCCGAGTTGATAATCATCGAATGTCATTTTAAAGATATCCATGACCGTCGTCTCCAACTTTTTTCGGATGCTATCGCCCGACCGGTTTTCCCACATCACAGCAAGTGCCGATTCTCGCGCCTGTAACAAACGGCACACGCTTAAGCTGAATGCATATTTTCCTAGGCTTTTTCTCTCTTCAATTTGATCGGAGGCGGATAAATCCAGACCGGCGATCACTTCAATGAGCTGCTCCCAACTCAAACTTTTCTCCGAGGGAGCTTTAGGGTCATGAGGCGCCGGAAAGAGGAGCTTGAGGATATCGCTTTTTCTTGTTTTTAGGTCGATTCCCATCATCCACGCGGCATTGATAAGAGGCTGGCATTCATAAAAAGAAAGCCCTGATCGCAAATCAGCCTTGTCCTTGATATCGGTGTATTCCAAAACCAATCCATCTTCTGCCAGTTTCAGGGTATTTTTGCTTTTATCAGCTAGAGTTTTTTTGAAAAAGAAACGTTCAGGGGATCCATTCTCCATTCTTATCAAACACCCATCTTGCAGAAGGCTGTTATAATCGTCGAAAATACGCTTAATGTACTCTTGAGGTTTCTTAATTGCCCAGGAAGCAGCATATTGATTGATGGACATGCCATAACTCAGCTGGCTCAAAACGGAATACAATACCTCTTGCCGCACAACACGGACCGTGAATTGGTCACTTTTTACCTTCTGGTCAGCGCAAATGACATCATTAATATAAGGGTGCAAATTCAGTGCAATTACATCGAGGCACTCTTGCCAGAAAGGATCCATGGTATCTAAGGCAAAGAATAAGTTGTCTGCATAAGGTTCTCTAGGGTAATTGATGAAAAAAAGAGACTCAATGCTTGTAATTAGGCCTAAATTAAGCTTACCCTGAGAATTGATCAAACATTTAGCGATCAGTTTGAGCTTTTCATTGCGCAGGATGCTGTCTTTTTCTTGTAAGCACAATTTTTCAGGTTTCTCGCAAAACCCAAATAACCTATCATGGAAACCCATTAACAATGTCTTGACTTGATTCTCAATTGCTTTAATGGAATTTTTTTTGATATTGTCAATGGCTTTGGAATCTTCATCAAAAAGAAAAACAATCTTTCCAATTTGCTCTCGGGCCTTTAAAATTAATCCTACTTTTTCCTCTTCGCCTCTCATTAGCTGGATTTGTTTATCAACATCAGAACATAAGGTCTCACAGAGATTAAATGCGGCTTGGGAACTTTTTAAGTAGTGATAGAAATTCTGCAATCTCTGTTTTTCATTAGCCCAAATCAGAGGCTTGACCTGGATTTGCGACCTTATTGTACTTCCATCATTTAAAGAGTTCACTAGCGACTGCATGGCCATCTGCAAATCTCTAAACACTTGCTCAAGGCCTTGAGCACCCCATTTTTTTTCTATAGGATTTCCGTACAATTTGCTCATTTCATACTTATCTCGCGCTCGCATGAATTCTATAAGAGAGTGATACCGTCCCTGAAAAAAATCATCAGCGCTTTTATATTGAAGGTGCTTATCAAGAAGTGCAGGTACAGCCATAAAAAATCCTCGTGGCAATATGAGACCGTTGCATAAGTCAGCATGCTTGGAAAAAACAGCCCATGGAGCCAGTTGCAAAACTCCAGCGCATGGCAAAAACGCCCTTTTGAGTCATTTTGCCACCCCGCACCCGAGCCCTACTCCATTTGAGTATGTGCTCGGGTGCGGGGCTTTGGTCGCTGACGCGACTGGCAAACTGACTCAAAATCATCGTTTTTTCCATGCACTGGAGTTTTGCAACTGGCTCCATTTTGATGAGATTTCGAATT
>JASHWX010000085.1 GCA_030043815.1 Candidatus Rhabdochlamydia sp. | reverse complement strand
CGACTTTTATTTCACTTTTATTTGGACTGCAAGCCCTCTACTGGTTTGTGGGAAGAAAGACCTCTAAAAATTTAAAAACGAAAGAAGAGTACTTTCTCGCCGGCAAAAATGTGCGCTTTTTTCCATTGATGATGACATTTTTAGCAACCCAGGTGGGGGGAGGGCTCGTGCTCGGCGCTGCTGATGAGGCGTACAAGTTCGGCTGGTCGGTCATCCTCTATCCGCTCGGGGCGGCTCTCGGGTTGATGCTGCTGGGGATGGGGATCGGCCGAAGGCTGGCCCAATTTCCCGTTTCAACAGTGGCGCAAATTTTTGAGGTCGCCTACGGCTCCGCGACTCTGCGCAAAATCGCGTCGGTCTTATCCGTCATCTCTTTGTTCATGGTGCTGGTGGCCCAGATCATCGCGTCGAGCAAATTTTTAGTGAGCGTGGGTTTTAGCAACGTCCCCCTCTTCATCCTCTTTTGGGGAATCGTGATCATTTATACGGTGCAAGGAGGGTTGAAGGCGGTCATTTCGACCGATCTGATGCAAGCGGGATTTTTCTCGCTTGTGTTCATCGGCTGTTTTGCCTTCGTCTTTGGGACTGATCCCGGCTCGATGCTCGCATCACCGCAGATGGAGCAATTTGCCGCTGTATCGTCTAAAGTGTGCGGATGGCTTTTGATGCCGCTGATGTTCATCATCATTGGACAAGATATGGGGCAAAGGTGCTTTGCGGGAGGATCCCCGCGCATTGTGCAAAGAGCGAGCTTTTGGGCAGGCGTTGGCACATTTGCCGTGTGCGTCGTGCCGATTTTCTTTGGCGTCCTGGCAAAAAACCTCGGGCTCGATGTCCCTGCCGGCTCAAGCGCATTGATGATGGTGATCGAAAAGACCACCAACCCCACCCTCACAGCCTTCGTCGGTTGCGCCATCCTGGCGGCCATCATTTCGACGGCCACCTCTTTGATCAACGCGATCAGCTCGAACCTTTCCAGTGATTTTAATCTTTCATTCCTGAAAAACAATGTGCGCACGATTAAAATCATCACCGCTGGGATTTCGATCGGGGCGATCTTTTTTGCTTTTTACTTCAACAATATCGTCGACCTGCTGATCCAAAGTTATGATCTTTCCGTCAGCTGCCTGTTTGTGCCGATTCTCTTCGCCCTGTTTAAAAGAAAGGGAAATTTCACATCTGCATTGCTCTCGGTCCTCTGCGGGGCCGCAGGCTTTGCGCTCTTTCAAATTTATCCCATCGCATTTCCCAAAGAACTGGCGAGTATCTCCCTCTCCTTCGCCGGCTACTTAATAGGGGAATGGATTTCAAGACCTTCACTCGCGAGGAAATATGAAAAGTAAAAAAGTGGCGACGATCGCAGATCTGCAAAGCATCGCCTCCTTTGAGAATGGGGAGCCCCTTGTCGAAATGGACAAAGTACTCGTCAGAAAGGCAGTCGCTGAAAAGTTGCAAAACGTGCAGTCCAAACTATCCCTGCTCGGCTTGCAGCTGATGATCGCCGAAGGCTACCGCACCCCCTACTATCAGGAAAGGTATTACTTAAAGCAATTGCTTGAAGAATATCAAAAAGATCCCTCATGTGATTTTGAAATCTTGATCGAGCGCACAGCCCAATGCGTCGCCCTCCCCTCCGTCGGGGGTCACCCGACCGGGGGAGCGGTCGACGTGACGATCGCCCGAGAGGGAATCAAGCTCCCCATGGGCTGCGATATCGCCGACTTTAGAGATATAGAGATCATACCCACCTTTTCACCCAAGGCCACCCCCGAAGAAGCAAAAAACCGCCTTTTGCTGCATGATGTCATGGTCGAAGAAGGGTTTGCGCCATTTTATGGAGAATGGTGGCATTTTTCGTACGGAGACCGCGAATGGGCGTTCTTTTACGGTCATACCAAGACTCTTTATAGCGCTCGTGACGGATGAGATCAACGCAAAGAAAATTGAAAAAAAATCTTAGCGTCTTTGCGACTTGGCGTCTTTGCGTTGCTCCCTAACAGATGAGATCAACGCAAAGGCGCGGGGACGCAGAGACGCAAAGAAAATTAAAAAAATCTTTACGTCTTTGCGTTGATCCTGCTCAATAGCACACCTCTGCAAACCTTTAATTATTAATTATGTTGATAATAATTAAACATTTATTGTATAATTATTAATAAAAAATGAGGTGACAGAAGATGATTCCTTTAAATTCCATTCAGAATACTGAAGAAAAGGTCCTACGCGTGGAAAATGAACGGCCTGTAGCGCCAAGCGCCCGAACCTATGACACGCCCGAAGGGCGGTATCATTTGCCTGATCCCGCTATTCTGCAAGAATTGAGAGAATTCGACAGGTTCTATAAGCCTCCTGGCCGCTATGAACCTAAAACACTGTGCGAACGAGGACCATCCGCGCTCCGAGCAAGGACGCCTCCTCTACCGTGAGCTCGAATTGATCAATGCGCACCGATTCTCCTTTGGAAGGGGTGTGTCCAAGGGCTTTTTCCATCAACTCTTCTAAAGTCTCAGCATCTTGATAGGCGAGATGGACGGCGAACTGTTTGTTAAATTCATCGAGGCGGGTCTCTGCGGGAAACGTGCGGTCGACGACGATGTGATAGGCGCGGGGGACCATCTCTTCGAAAGCTTCCCATTCATCGGTGTGGCCGAAGATTTCATCGATGATCTCATCTAACGTCAAAATCCCCGTCGCCAGGCCTTTTTCGTTAAGCACGATGGCCAAGCTTTGGTTGTTTTTACGGAATTGCTTCAGGATTTGCAAGATCGAGCTGTTTTCTGTGATGAACCAGGGGGGTCGGGCGTGTTCTTTGATCCGCTTGTTTTCAGAAAGGCGAAGGAGGTCGCGGGGGAACGCGATCGCGACGATGTTCTGCTGAGTGCGATGGTAGATGGGAAGGTAGGGAACTTGCTTGTCTTTGATGAAGGCGCGCATTTCTCCCACAGTGCAAAAGGAAGGGACAAGCAGCACGTGGGTGAGAGGGAGCATGAGATCTTTGGCCGTTTTGTTCTTGAGAGTAAAAATATTGGCGACGACTGTGTTGAATTCTTTAGGTTCTGTGCGGATGGTCTCCTCCCGCTCTTCAATGATATTCTGGAGCTCTTCGCGCGAGAGATAGATGCCCGCTGCGACGGGCTTTCCAATCATCCAGTTGATGCCGCGGCATAACAGATCGAGTGCCCAGATGATCGGGCGGAAGAGGATGGAAAAGAAAAACAACAGGGGGATGCCGAGCATGGCAAAGTGTTCAGCATATCGCCTTCCTGCGAACATGGGCGCGATTTCTGCAAAGATCAACACCAAGATGATCTGCGAGAGCGGAGCCCAGTCGGGACTAACGCCTAAGGCGTTGTAAAAGCGGCGGGCGCACTCGGAGCCGACAAAAAGAGCCGTATTGACGCCGATCAGCGACGTTCCGAAGAGAAGCGCGGGATGATGGAGCAAGTAGCTGAGCCACTTCGCCCGCTTCTTTCCTTTGGCCACAAAGTACTGCAACCGGACCTTATTGAAGGAAACGCAAGCCATTTCCACGCCCGAGAAAAATCCTTGGACGATTAGCGAGCACAGCGTGAGCAATAGGAAATACTGCCAAGGGCCTGTCATCACTCTTTACCTGGTTTTAATCTTCGGATATAAATGCGGCGGATCCTCTTTGCATCTGCGGCGAGGACGTGGAAGAAAAAATCTTGGCTCGTGAATTTAGTCCCCGTCTTGGGGATATCTCCCATCTGCTCGGTCAGCCATCCTCCTAAAGTAACCATATTGCTTTCACTGGGAAGAGCAATCCCGAAGATTTTCTCAAATTCAGAAAGTTCCATTTTCCCGCTGGCGATCACGACATCATCCCCTGCACGCGTATAACGGCTTTTTTCATCTCGCGCATCGGCGATCTCGCCGACCACTGTTTCAACGAGATCTTCCAATGAGATCAATCCTGAAAGAGAACCGTATTCATCGACAACTAGCGCAATCGACTCTTTCCTCTGGTACATTTGACGGAGCAAGACCTCTGCATCCATCCCTTCTGGGACAAAAATGGGTTTTTTGAGCTGGGTGAGCAAATCGGAAGATTGATGAAGCCTTTCGCGCTCATTGAAAAAGGTCTGGCTTGTGATGATCCCGATCACATTGTCAAGTGTTTCTTTGCATACGGGAATGCGGGAGCATTCTTGGTCGACAAACAAGTGGATGAGTTTGGAAAGGGGTTCATCGATATCGAAAAAAAGCACCTCTTCTCTAGGGCGCATCAGCGTTTTGACTTGGGAGTCTTTGAGCTTCAAAAAGCCGCGCACAAGCTCCGCCTCATCTTCATTTAAGATGCCATAGCGGCGGGAGGTCTTGAGCGCATGCTGGAGCTCCTCCCCTGAAATTTCTTCCTCTGATCTCAAGAAAAAGAACAAGATGCGCGAGATGACGCCCGTGATCGCGATTAAAGACTTCCTCAGCGGCAAAAATAATGCCTGGGCCCCTTTGAAAAAAGGCGCAATGCGATAAGAGATCGCGGCATTGTGCGCCATGCCGATCGATTTAGGGATCACCTCTCCAAACACCAGGGTAAGGCCAAGAGGCAGGGCGATATTGAGGACCCACGTCGAAAAATCTCCAAAGATGCTGGACGCGACGTTCTGGATCAAGATATTGACGATGGTGTTCAAGATGATGATTGTCACGAGAAGATCGCGGGGAGATGCAAGCAATTTGGCCGCTAGCTGCTTGCGCTTGTCCTCATCTTGCTTGAACGCCTTGACTTTCATGGAAGAAAGAGAAAACAGAGAAACTTCTGAAGAGGAAAAAAAGGCTGAAAAGAATAAAAAGAGGATGAGCAGTAAGATCAGTACAATTGTCACCGGATCTCGTCGGGATAAAAGTATACTTTCAGCTGACCTTCAGGCACAAGTCCAAGCCCTTTCATCAGCGTCAATTGAATCCATGCGGGATCGCTCTGGCTGTTTACTTGAAGCATCAAGTCTTCTTTCTCTTTGAGCAGCGCCTGCTTTTCTATTTTCAACTGAGAAAGATGCGCATCGAGCTTAGCTACCACTTCGTCTTTTTTGCCTGCAGCGCGCATGTACACGGCGCCGCAAACAGCAATGAAGACAACGACCCAAGCGCTTTGAACAATGAAGCTGTTTTTCGCCATAGCATGTCCCTTATTTTGATACTTAAGGGTTTTGGACTTTTTAGGCAACGGGCAATGTGATCTTCATCTGCTTCATGTACTTGCCTTTGCGGTCGGCATAAGTGGTCTCGCAGCTCTCAGCGCCTCGATAAAAAAGCACCTGGGCAAGCCCCTCATTGGCGTAAATCTTGGCCGGGAGCGGCGTCGTATTGGAAATCTCCAGCGTCACATAACCTTCCCATTCCGGCTCGAACGGCGTCACATTGACGATGATGCCGCACCTTGCATAGGTGGATTTGCCAATGCAGATGGTGAGGACATCGCGCGGAATGCGGAAGTACTCGACGCTGCGCGCGAGAGCAAACGAATTGGGAGGGATGATGCACTCGTCCGCTTCGAGGTGGACGAAGGCATTTTCATTGAAATTTTTAGGGTCGACAAGAGAGTTGTAAAGGTTCGTGAACACTTTGAATTCGCCTGCGACACGCAGGTCATACCCATAGCTGGAAAGACCGTAGCTAATGACTTTTTTTCCATCGACGAAGCGGATTTGCCCATCGACAAATGGCTCGATCATTTGATGATTTTTCGCCATTTCGCGGATCCATCGGTCAGATTGCAAACTCATAGATTTTCCTTTTTTTAAGTATAAGTATAGCTTCCGAAATCGATTTCTTGCTAGAGTTAAATCACATATGGACGAGTCATTCATCAAATCTTCCTGGACAAAACCCGATGAACCGTTTGAAGTGCCGCTGCGCCCTCAATCGCTCATCGATTTCGTCGGGCAGGATTCCATTCGGGAGCGATTAGATGTCTTCATGCAAGCCGCCAAGCAGCGGAACGAGCCATTGGGGCATTGCCTGCTGCACGGCCCTCCTGGGCTTGGCAAGACGACGCTCGCCACCATCATCTCTAAGACGATGGGAACGCAGCTCGTCGTCACTTCGGGCCCAGTGATCGACAAACCAGGTGATCTAGCGGGAATTTTGACGAATCTCAAAGAAGGCGATGTCCTTTTCATCGACGAGATCCACCGCATGAACCGCGCTGTTGAAGAATATCTCTACTCAGCCATGGAAGATTTCACGCTCGACCTCATGATCGATTCCGGCCCGTCAGCTCGCAGCGTGCAGGTCAAGCTCAATCGCTTCGCTCTCGTCGGCGCCACGACACGGGCCGGGTTGCTCAGCAGCCCCATGCGCTCGCGTTTTGTGCTCACGTTGCGGCTCGATTACTACTCCCCTTGCTCTTTGGAGTCGATCTTGCTGCGCTCCGGGAAAATTCTCAACACTCAACTTCTCAAAGACGGAGCCCTTGCCATCGCTGAGCGCGCCCGCGGCACACCGCGCATCGCTAACAATTTACTCCGCTGGGTCCGCGACTACGCGCAGATCAAAGGCCATCT
>JASHWX010000084.1 GCA_030043815.1 Candidatus Rhabdochlamydia sp. | reverse complement strand
TACGAAAAAGATAAGGGCCAGCTGAGAGACGAACAGACCCAAAGAGGAATCCAGGCCATGATGCTCCTTGCAAGCGAAGCCGCGCAAAAACTGGATACGTTCACCGACATTTTTAAAGGAGAGTCTGCCGCAGAGCTCAAAGAATTCAAAGAGCTTCAACATTTTTACCTCACGAAAGTCGTCCAGCGGTTTCAGACCATTGTGGAACCGGAAGACAAGTGGAAAGAAGAATGGGGCACAGGAGAAATCAATGGAGGGATGAGAGATTTAGAGACGGTGCGCAAGGATGAGCGCTATGAGCTGTTCTTGGTGCGTCGAGAAGACGGGCGCCCTTACTTTTATCCCGGTTTGCTGCAGCACATGACCCTGGTCGGGCTTCTCGATGCTCAAGCTCGAAGGGAAGACCTATTTCAACGAATCGAGATCATCCGCGACAGAGAGGTCCATGCCGCGGCTAAGGAGATTTTGACCGTGGCAGCAGGGCACATAGACACTTATTTAAAGGAAGCGATGAAGTTTAAAAAGCTGGAATTCGTCTCAGCCATGAACAGCGCGATCATGGCCTTGATGCTCGCCGCAAACCCCCGCAATCTCTTGCAGACCACGACAGGCAAGTCCGCAGCGAAATACTTTGCCGATTTTCAATTTTACTTGCGAAGAGCGCTCGCTTCCCCTTCCGAGAGATTCCCGCACCTCGCATCGGTGCTATGCCACGCGTTTTTTATGCGGACGCTCTCAAACAAGGATATGATTGCGTTCATCAAAATGGTCATCGACAAGGGAAATCAATACAATGTCAATCAACCTGCTACCCGCAGTCCAGCTTCCCTTTGGAATTCGATTTTGGACGCCGACGACAATATCCGTTTTCTCTTTAGACAATTTCCCAATGGCCCATTGATGAAATCCGTCGGTCTTTTTACAAACGAAGATGAATTGAGCGGATTCGACCCCATCTATCAGCAAAATCTTCCCGGCCAGCTTTTTACGATTGAAAACCCCGAATTGCACATCAGCTGTCTTCGGCTAGCCGCTCCTGTCAAACAAACGGTGCTCGAGCGCGCGGAGATCATTCCAGAATTTAACGAGTTTTTAAAGACCCTGCACCGGAAAGGCCGCCATCTTTTGATCAACCTGCAAAACCGCACATCGACGGAAGAACACGCCCGATGCATCGCGCTTGAGCAGCTCTCATCCGATCAGCTCGCCGTTGTCACATTGCCAAAAGATACCGATTTTTATACTCAATCGGGCAATTATCACGACCTCAACGATGCCCATCACTTTAAAAAGCAGCTCCATGACCAAATCGCAAGCGCTGAACAATGCGGCTTTTACTTCCCTAAGGATTTTGATGCGCTAAAATTTGCCGATCAAGCGATGAATGCGGTCCATTCTCTCTTTTTTGCCAATAAAGACACCCTCGTACACAAAAACCGGCTCGATTTCATCGAAATCTTCTATCTTCTTCTCACTCTCAAAATGATCGAGGAGTTCAAGCCCGACTCTTTAAGTTTTACGTGCAAGGATGCGCTCGATACAGGGGCAGCGGCAAGCGCAGGCTTGTACGCCTTTTTGAACATGATGAACGATGCTCCAATCAAACAAGAGGTCTTACTCTGGATGTTCTATGCACCCGCACTCTCGGTGCGTTGGAGGGCAATTGAAGCAAAACGCCTCAACCGCGCGTTGAGCGCCTTGGCGCTTATCAGCGCCGAACTCGAAGCTCATCGCCGCAACGTCATTCAAGAGATTAGCCGCCTCTACAAGCTCCCCTCCTTAATATCAAACGCAAAGACGCAATGTCGCTAAGACGCGGAGGAAAAAATAAATTCATCTTTGCGTTGATTTTTGATTCGTGCTCAAGAGTTGCCTATCATTAATTCAGGCTTAGGTCTTCGGGGATCATGGAGAGGGTGGCGTATCTTCCGCCCATTTCGCGCAGTATTTTCTGCCACACTTTTTCAGGGGGCGTTTCGAAAATATGCTTCGCGCTGCCTGCTTGCAAGAACCAGTTGCCGCTTAAAAATTCCCTCTCGAGCTGGCCTGCGCCCCAGCCGCAGTAGCCGAAACAGAGGCGGACGGCAGGGCCGTTCGGATCGCTGACCGATTCTTGCAAAAACTGCAAATCGCCGCCGAGATAAACGCCGTCGCAGAGCTTGAGCGTTTGCTCTGCGATGCGCTCGGACGAGTGCAAGAGCATCATCTGATTGGGCTGGATGGGCCCGCCAGCGCGCATTTGGACATTGGGATTGGTAAATTCCTTCATGTTGATGACTTCCTCTGGGAGCTCGATGTCCAAATTTTTGTTGATCACAAGCCCAAAGGAACCGGCTGCGCTGTGCTCGCAGATGATCGCGACGCAGCGGAAGTAAATCCCCGCATCGATTTCAGGGCTGGCGATCAAAAACGACCCTTTGCTGAGTTGCGTGTAGGGGACGGGTTCCATCTTATTTTACTGCTTCTATCAGTTGTTGATTGTAAAGTTTCAAATTGTCCGACATCTCGTCGCTCAAGCGCAAAAGTTCTGCAAAATCTCTACGGAATTGCTCATTTTGAAGGATCTGGTCTTTCTCCGGCAGTTTTTCGGCTTTGTCGATGAGCATGGAGATCCGGGCCATGGAGGTGTTGATATCGTCGACTTCATCTTGGAAATAGCGCTTGAACTTTTCTGGGGAATTGAGGGCGTTTAAGGCCGTGACCCTTTGGGCGCGCTGCCTTTGCCAGTTCTTGTTGAGATTGAACATCAGGCCGTAGTGGTTGATATCGTTCATGGTCGTGTTGAGCTTGCTCATGACGCCTGTCATGCGCAGGTAAAAATCATCGTCTTTGGTCAATTTGCCAAGAGATCCTTTTCCATCGGCGATGTCTTGGGTGATGATATTGAGGTTTGTGGAGGCGGACTTGATGGTTTTCATCGTTTCAGAGGCGTTGACAAAGAAGTCGTCGATTTTGAGCTGCTCGAACGTCTGTTTGATCTCATTGAAAGTATGGGAGGCGTTTTGGACGGCGACTTTCATCTCTTCGATGACTGATTGATCATTGAGAGATTTAGCGACTTTTTGGATTTCAGAAAGGGTCACGTCCATGGAACGGACCGTTTTTCCCATGTCATCGCCATAATTTTTGAACCAGGACGAGATGTCTTGGAATGCCGATTGCATGTCGGCAGAAAGATCGGAAATCTCTTTGAACGCCTGTTGGAAAATGTCGACAGATTGCGCAAAGATCGGTTGGTTTGTGATCAGAATCGGAGCTACGCCCTTGGGAGGAATTTTAGGGATGATCGCAATCGACTTTTCGCCGAGCAGGCCGGACGTTTGAATTGTGATTTCATCCGTATCATAAACCTTCACGCTTGAGTCGACTTTCAATGTGAGCTGGAAGACGTAGATCTCCCCGAGAATATCGGAGGAAGGTTTTGTGCGGGCATTAGCGATCTCTTGGATGGCCGTCACTTCTCCAACAGGCTTGCCGGCATAGGTCACTTGGGTCCCGACATTGAGCTGATTGATATTGGAAAACCGCACGAACAGGGTTTCTTTTTTGTTGCCGGCGCTGGGCTTTAAAAAGAGGATCAGCCATACGATCACCGCGCAGGCGACAATGACAAAAACCCCGACAAGCATGTTCTTAATCTGATCGACCATGTTGATTTTTCTCCTTTAGTGATCTGGGATCTTGGGAAATAGACCGATATAAAAACTTGATCATCGGATCATCGATTTTTAAAAATTCGCCAGGCTGATCGATGTGGGCGATCTTTCCGTCGCGGATCAGCGCCAAGCGGTCTCCGACATAGAGCGCTGAAAACATATCATGAGTGACCACGACGCTTGTCGCCTTGAGCTCCTCTTTCGTCTTGACGATCAGCTCGTTGATCTGCATCGCGATGATCGGATCGAGCCCCGTCGTCGGCTCGTCGTAAAGGACAATTTTAGGGCGATAGACGATCATACGCGCAAGAGCTGCCCGCTTGCGCATCCCGCCTGATAGCTCGGAGGGCATTTTCTTTTGCGTCCCTTCCAGCCCCACCACTTTTAGGGCATAGTCCACGCGGTCTTTAATTTCCGCTTCAGAAAATCCCCCGCGCTGATGCAGAGAAAAGCCTGTATTGTCTTCAATATTCATCGAGTCGAACAGCGCCGAACCTTGGAACAGCATCCCCATGTGTTGAATCGCTTTCAATAATTTAGGGCCCGATAGATCGGTAATTCTCGTGCCGTCGACATCGATCGAGCCTGCATCGGGTTTGAGAAGTCCGATGATGTGCTTGAGAAGGACGCTTTTTCCAATTCCCGAAGGGCCTAAGATGACAAGCGTCTCGCCATCTTGGATATCGAGGTTCATCCCGCCCAACACTTGCAATTTGCCGAACTTCTTCCACAGGTTGCGGATCTGTATCATGTCATTTCACCATGTAGAGGATGTCGTGGATCACGTTCAAAGCAAGGGTGAGAAAGAAATTGACGAGGAGGATCAAGCAATAGGTGATCACCACGCTGATCGTCGTCGAGCGGCCCACTCCCGCAGCCCCGCCGCTTGTCCGCATCCCTTTATAGCAGGCAATCGTCATGATCAAAACCCCGAAGACAAGCCCTTTGATAGCACCCGTGAAAAAATCGAAATACGTCACGTGCGCCGGAATCGGGTTCATATACGTGTTCGGCGGCATGTTGAAATAATACACGGAGATCAAGTACCCCCCGAAAATGCCCATGATCACACTAAAAATAGTGAGCAGCGGGGTCATGATCGTCCCTGCAATGAAACGGGGCGAGACGAGGTAGCGGTTCGGATTGACGGCCATCGACTGCAGGGCATCGATCTGTTCCGTGACGCGCATAGTGCCCAGCTCCGCGCACATCGCAGCTCCCACGCGTCCTGTGATCATGAACGCTGTGAGCACAGGCCCCAGTTCCGTCATCATGGCTTTAGACACCATCAAGCCGGTAATCGAGGTCAAGCCCTTATTCGACAATTGATAGATCGATTGCGCTGCGAGGACAAGCCCTGTCGAAAATCCAGTAAATGCGACAACGGGCAGCGATGAAACTCCGATATCGAAGAGCTGCTGCATGACGAGCCTCATCGGGGGAGGGCGGCGCAACGTCACTTTGATGACGTCGGCAATCAGCGCCATGTATTCGCCCACAGCGATGAGCGCTTGCACATAGGGCAGGGTCTTGCGCCACAGGGTATTATTCTTGTTCGCTTCCATCACTGATAGATTAAAATCATTACTTTATACCAATTGTATAGGAAGCGCCATTTGGGGTCAAATATCGATATTATCCACCTTTAGACTTAGAATCCAAGATACGGAGGACCGCTGTCTGCGCAGTCTGGACATTGCTGTCGGTCTGGCCTCTCATGCCTTGAGCTTCTTGCAATGACACGCGCTCGATGAGACTGCGTTTGCCTTCGATATCTGTGCGGGTGCTGCTGAACCAAGATTCTGAGAAGCGATTCAATCCTTCTGTGAAAAACTTGGATGTTGTTTTACAAGTAGTCCTTAAAAATTGATCATCGCTTAATTTCTTTAAAATATTCGATAAAGGATCAGACATGCCTGCATTGGCATTCATGCGCATATTGGGGAGTTGTTCAGCGCCGGGTGAAGCTTTTGGGATCAACGCCCCTGCGACGGCAAGGCTAGCGCCGAATGATGTGAGTGTAAGAGTTGTGTAGCCTTGCCATTCCATTTGCTTCTGGAGATTTTTCGTCTGCTCGACGAACCGATCGATGTCGAGCTTGAGCTGGAGTAAAAAGCTGTTTTGGGACTGTCCATTTAAACGAGTGAAGTCTGAGACCTCTTCGAGCACTCTATCAACGGCTTGCATAATTTACCTCTTAATTGAGAGCTTGTCGGACAAGCTCGGTATTTGATTTTGAAATGGTTTGAATAATTTTTTTTGTCTTTGCTTTGACTGCCCTAAAATCGTTCATGCTGCTTTCAATTTCTCGCATTGTAGAGTCGAATTGCACGCGGCCCATGCTCATTTGGCCTTGAACGACAGCGAGATCGCCTTGCGACCACAATAGGCGCGCATCGGCAATCCCTTTGCCAAGCGTTGTTATCCCATCA
>JASHWX010000083.1 GCA_030043815.1 Candidatus Rhabdochlamydia sp. | reverse complement strand
CTGAGACAGGCGAGGAAATCCGCACCATCAGCAAAGAGTACGTCCTTCACCGCCTGCTGGAACTTCCCCCTCGCACGAAACTTTACATCCTTTCCCCTCTTTCGCTGAAGCGCAACGAGCGGTTCGAAGATGTCAAAGACAAGCTCCAGCGGCAAGGTTTTTTGCGGATCCGATTGAACAACGCGTATTATGAGCTTGATCAGGAGATTCCTTTTGACAAACAGCGCAAAAATGCCCTCTATTTGGTGATCGACCGCTTGATGGTCTCAAAAGACGATGAAAAGCGGCTCTTCGACGCCATCGACAAAGCTGCAACGCTTTCGGGCGGCACCCTTGTCGCTGCCGCCGAGGAGCGCGACTTCTTTTTCAACCTCTCGTTTGCTGTCGCCAGCACAGGAAAATCGTATCCGCCGATCACGCCCCACACCTTTTCGTTCAATACCGAATCGGGGATGTGCCCCGATTGCCAAGGCTTAGGCTTTCAGTATGGCGCCGATTTATCGCGCCACAAAGAGATCATGAAGATGAGCCCTGTCGATCTGCTCTTTTTGCTCTGGAAAGAGAACCGCACCAAAGAAGCTCTGGCCGCCTTTTTGCAATTCCTCCAACAAAGCAATATCGACCCCGATGCCTCATTTTCTGAACTTGGGGCCGAAGAGCTGCAAATTCTCCTTGGCGGGAGCAATGAAGGGATTGAAAAGAAAAGAATG
Organism: Candidatus Rhabdochlamydia sp.; assembly: GCA_030043815.1. Taxonomy (GTDB): domain Bacteria; phylum Chlamydiota; class Chlamydiia; order Chlamydiales; family Rhabdochlamydiaceae; genus CAJCIW01. The sequence goes on along the minus strand of JASHWX010000083.1, from coordinate 2,691 downwards.
GTGCTAAAGTGGCGCGGATTCAACCACGTCTTTGCCACGCTAGCTAAAAGCTCTGATCCGTTCATTCGGGAAGCGCTCCTTCCGCTACTGGATCAAAGCGAATGCCGCTCCTGCGAAGGCACGCGGCTAAATCCCCTTGGCCGCAACGTCAAAGTGATGGACTCTACGATCGCCGACGTCTGCAGGATGCCGATCGACGATGCCGCAGCCTTCATAGACAAAATCTCCTTGACCAAAGATGACCATCTCTTTCTCGACGAGACGCTGCGCCAGCTCAAACACCGCCTCCATTTTTTGCGCGCTATCGGCCTGGGCTATCTTTCGCTCGAGCGCAGCGCACCCACGTTGAGCGGCGGAGAGGCGCAGCGGATCCGTCTCGCCCGCCAGCTCGGCAGCGGACTCACGGGGTGCTTATACGTGCTCGATGAGCCGACCATCGGCCTTCACCCTCATGACAATGAACAGCTCAACCAAGCGCTCAAATCCCTCTGCTCCCTCGGCAATACGCTCCTACTCGTCGAGCACGACCCTCTCACCATTCAGCTCGCCGACTACATCCTGGATTTCGGGCCCCACGCAGGCAAAAGAGGGGGCAGCATCACGGCATCGGGAACATTGCCCCAAATTCTCAACAACCCCGCCTCCCTCACAGGGGATTATTTGAGCGGCAGAAAAAAAATCCCTCTTCCTAAAACTCGCCGCAAATCGATGGAATTCTTGCACATCAAACACGCCTCGCTGCACAACTTGAAAAATATCGATGCCGCTGTTCCCATCGGCACCTGCACATGCATCACCGGAGTCTCGGGATCAGGCAAATCGACTTTGCTTACAGACTTGCTCCAACCTGCAGCGGAACTCGCTCTTCGCGGAAAGAGAGGCCGGGCTAAAGGCGCAAGCGAAGTCGCTTATCGCGGCGCCCAAGTCCAAGGGATGCATGCTTTCGACAAACTCCTCGTCCTCGACCAAAATCCTATCGGACATACCATTCGCGCCGATGTCAGCACCTATGTCGACCTCCTCTCCCCTCTTCGCCATTTCTTCGCCTCTTTGCCGGAAGCCAAAGCGCGCGGCCTATCACCCAAACATTTTAGCTTCAATCATCGCAAAGGGATGTGCACCAAATGCTGGGGCCTCGGCACACGCCAAATCTCCCTGCAATTTCTTCCGCCCGTAAAAGTGACATGCGAATCCTGCCACGGCTTCCGCCTCAATCCCCTTAGTTTGAAAGTCACCACTAAAGGCAAACATCTCGGCCAAATCCTCCAGATGACCATAGAAGAGGCGCTCGCTTTCTTGCCCCCCATCCCCAAAGCCGTGCGCATCATCGAAACGCTCATCTCTGTCGGCCTTGGCTACCTGCAGCTCGGCCAAGAAATCGCCACCCTATCCGGCGGAGAAGCCCAGCGCATGCGCCTCTCCCGCGAACTTGCCAAGAGATCGACCGGAAGCACGCTCTATCTTCTCGACGAGCCCACCGTCGGCCTGCATGCCGATGATATCGTCAAGCTTCTCAACATCTTCAATCGCTTGACCGAAATGGGAAACACAGTCGTGATCATCGAACACAATCTCGATGTGATCGCAGCCGCAGACCACCTCATCGATATGGGCCCCGGCAGCGGCATCCATGGCGGCAAAGTCGTCGCTACAGGCACCCCGGAAGAGATCTCCCGCCACAAACAGTCCGTCACTGCCCCCTACCTGCGTGACCATTTGCAATTTTTGCGTAAATGATTATAACAAACTCTATGCACCCCATAGTATCCAGGAAACGCGCTAAAACCCTTTCTGTCGCCCTATTTTTAATCGGCCTTGCCATCGTCTCCTATTTGGACGCTTGGTGGCCCGGCATCATGCTCGCCGTCGGAATTCCCCTCGCCATCCGCCAATACCTCCTAGACCGCCACTGGGACATGTGCATCAGCCTCTTTGTCTTCATCGGCGTCTTCATCACCGTCCAATTCAATATTTCCTGGGAAATCCTCCTGCCTGTCCTGTTCGGCTTAGGCGGCATTTACATCCTCTGCCGCGAGTTCATCGAAAACAAAGAAGAGCCCCTCGATGAAGAAGAGGAAGACATCAATCACGAGATCGAAGAAGATCAGCACAAGTAAATAAAGAAAAATAAACGCTGAGACCGAAAAAAGGAAATCTTCGTTATTTTCTTTCCTATCCCTCCGATGTTCAATACGATTTAAATAAAGAAAAATAAACGCAAAGACGCGGAGACGCAGAGGCGCAGAGAAAGACAAATTTTTTACCCTTTAAAAAAATCCTGATCGCAATCTACTATTCATGCCCTATGGCAACAGCTTCACTCTCTTTGCAGATTCCCGATCATTTGTCTAAATTTGATATTAAATTTCCTTGCCCGCCAGAACAGGTTGCAGAAGCCTTGACCGCGATTGCTCGTCAAGTTGCAAAGACTTACTCCCGCCTTCTCACTTTGGAAGGACATCGGGATAGGGGAAACGAATTTTTCTTCGATGGCAGTTGGCCTGTTCCTACAAAATTCCCCAGTGCTCAAAAGGTCGCCGATTTTGAAAATCGATTAGCAAAAAGGATTCTTGAAGGTGTTCAGACCTCTCACAGACATGTGGTGAATTTAAGCTGCCATTATGCGCCCGAAGAAATTTTAAGGGACGTTTTAGCTGCTGAATTTGGATACTATGAGTTTGAGTGGCATCA
>JASHWX010000082.1 GCA_030043815.1 Candidatus Rhabdochlamydia sp. | reverse complement strand
TGGAAAAGAGAAAGCGGGTGCAAAAGCTGCTGTTGCGCTTGAAGAAAATGCGATCGATTTTGACAGCGGCAGCTAAAAAAAGAAGAAGTGTGAAAATGAAGAAGCTACTTCGAGCTACAAACTTCGTGGATGCGGCTTTCATAATAGGTGAAAAGTTCGGGATGATTTTTTCGTAAATGGCGGCTTAGCCGCTGCGATTTAAGGACGACTTCTTTTCGATAGCTGCCGGGATGTTTGAGCGATTCATCCGAGACGAATGAACTCAAGTCAAACGACACGGCTTTCCCTTCGATAAATCCGTAATTTTTTCTCAAGGAAGTGTCTAGATCTTTTATTCCGTTGTGGGCGAATTGAAGCAGACAGGCTATAAAATCATCGAGGCATTCCTTGGCTTCATCGATCTTTTTCTGTTTCACCAGTTCCTCGATGTGCGGGATGAGAAGGTCTGCGCGCCTTTGGACGACAAATTCTGTTTTATCAAGATCGATGACGTGCTTGACTCCGATCTTATCATAGAGGGTCACAGGCTTGTGCATGCCCTCTGTCTTATTGATATGGATGTAGAGGAGTCCGGAACGCTCTTTGGCAAGTTTGTAGACAAGCGTGCAGCTTTTAAAATTAAGTTCCTGCGGGTAGCGAAGGCCTTTTGGCCAAGGTGCGCTTCTCGATACCAATTTTTCAAATGCAAAATCTTTGAAAATCGAACTTAAGAGCAAATGACTATGCTTATAAAATTTCAGCACGGTTTTCTGGTCTTTTCCTAAAAAGGCATAACACCAGCCTCCAGAGCCTAAAAAAGTGAACGGCTGGTCGAGCAGGGCATCGATCTGGTGTTTTTCTTCAGCCGCTAAGGGAGGAAGCTCCCATCGCGGGTCGTTTTCCAAGTTAGAGAGGATGGCATACTCGCGAAATCCACCCGTCTGAACCTTGCAGAAATAGGAAAGACCCCAGCACGCCATTCCAGCGAAAAATATTTTTAAAGCAAGATGTAATTTCATATTTTGAGCCATTATTGACGAAAATCGATTATTAAAATAGCTCAAAAAGTGATAAACTTCTGCCCATGTCTGATGAGCAGAACATTGCGGGATGCAAAAGCACGCGGTTTGCCCTCTTATGGATGAACCTCGCAGCCGAGCCGCTTATTTCTCTTTACACGCTTCTCCCATTCATTTTGCGAAAAGACCTAGGGGCCAGTCTCTTTCAAGTCTCTTTGTTCATCACCCTTCGGCCAGTGCTTTCGGTCTTCTCTTTTTACTGGAGCGCTTATACCAAAAGGCGGCTGATATCCAATCTGGTGAGCGCTTCGTTTTTAGCCTATCTCCCTTTTCTTTTCTTTCCGTGGGTAGATAATTTTTGGTTTCTTTTGCTCGCGTCAGGGATGTATCAATTGTTCAGCAAAGCGGCGATCCCCCCTTTGATCGAGGTCTTAAAGCGCAACATCCCTAAGAAGCCGAGGGAACACGTCTTTTCCCTCTATTATATTTTAAGTTTTGTCGAGAGCGGTCTTTTAGGGTTGATTTTCGGGGGGATGCTCGATGCGCATGTGTTGAATTGGAAGATGCTGTTCTTTTTCTCTGCACTCCTCGGTTTGAGTACATTGGCGCTTTTTTCCCGCATCTGTGTGCCGGAGCTGCCTCTTCGCCTCGATGCCCCATTCACCATTCATCCTTGGAAAGAGAGTTTCCGCCTCATTCGGGAAAGAGCAGATTTTGCTCATTTCCAGGGAGCTTTTATGTTCGGAGGGTCTGCTTTGATGTTGATGGCGCCGGCGCTGTCGACCTTTTACGCCGACACCCTCTTTTTGTCCTATACCAACATCACCACCGCGCGATTTATCTTCATGGCCATCGGCGTCGCAGTTTCATCCTTCGTGTGGAAAAAAGGATTATCCACAATTCCGTTGCTGAAACTGACATTATGGGTGCTGATCGGATTTGGGCTGTTTCCTTTAGCTCTGCTTTTAGCCCAAATCGATTTGGGATTTCTCTATCTCGCCTTTTTCATTTATGGCGTCGCGCAAGCGGGGAGCCATCTCATTTGGAACTTGTCCGGCACGCTGTTTGCCCAAGAGAGCGACAGCTCGCCTTATACGCGCGTCAACATTCTCATGCTCGGCTTAAGAGGGGCTGTGATGCCCCTTGCGGGGGGCCTTCTCTGCGATCTCATCGGCGCCATCCCCATGCTCATTTTCGGCATGGGGATCTGCCTCTTCGGCGCGCATTATCTGTTTAGAAAGGCAAGGCTCATCTCAATTTATTAAAATTGCGTTGTTTCCGTAAGACAGCAAGACTTTTTCCTTGATTTCTCCTTTGAGGACAGCTTTTGAGAGCAGGTTGACGATTTCATGCTGAATGAGCCGCTTTAACGGGCGGGCGCCATAGATGGGATCATAACCCTTGCGGGCGAGATAATCTAAGACATCTTTTCCCCAATTAAGCTGGATATTGCGCTCACGCAGCCGTTTTTCGACGCGATGGAGCTGGATGCTGACGATCTTCTCCATGTCTTTTTCTTGCAATGGAAGGAAGGGAAGAATTTCATCTAAACGATTGAGAAACTCGGGGCGGAAATGCTCTTTCACATCCGAGCTGTCTAAATTTGAGGTCATGATGAACAGGGCATTTTTACAATTGACGACGCGCCCTTTGCTATCGGTGATCCGGCCGTCATCGAAAATTTGCAAAAGAAGATTGAACACATCAGGATGCGCCTTTTCGATTTCATCAAATAAAACTACAGAATAAGGACGGCGTCTTAAGGCTTCTGTAAGCTGTCCGCCTTCTTCATATCCAACATATCCAGGAGGCGAACCGATGAGTTTGGCGACGCTGTGCTTTTCCATGTATTCTGTCATGTCGATGCGGATCATCGCGTCTTCTTGATTGAACAATTGGTCGGCAAGGGCCTTAGCAAGTTCAGTCTTGCCAACGCCTGTTGGGCCGATGAAGAGGAAAACGCCGACTGGGCGAGAAGGATCGCTCAAACCTGCACGCGAGCGGCGGATCGCTTCGCTTACCGCCTCTATGGCCGAATTCTGCCCGACAACGCGCGTCCCGAGCGCCTTTTCGAGATTGAGCAGCCGCTCTGTTTCACCTTCTTTCATGCGATCGACCGGGATGCCGGTCCATTTTGCGACGATTTGGGCGATGAGGCTCTCATCCACTTCTTCTTGAAGAAGGCGATCGGGAAGTTGAGAAAGGCTCATTTGGGCCTCTTCCAACTCTTTTTTCATCTTAGGGATCGCATTGTAGCGCAGCTCGGCCACTTTGTTATAGTTGGCGGCGCGCTCGGCATCTTCTTCCTGAAACCGCAAATTCTCGAGGGAATTTTTCTTTTCTTTGACAACCTCAATGAGTTTTTTTTCTCGGTTCCATCGTTCGCGCATGTTAGAGAGCTCTTCTCTTACTGAAGCAATCTGTCCCGTCTCTTCAGATCCTTCCCTCTTTTGCTTGATGATCAATCCGGACAATTCCCGCTCTTTAATGTCGATCGGGAGCGGCAGGCTGCCGATTTGCATGCGGATCATGCTCGCTGCTTCATCGATCAGATCAATCGCTTTATCAGGCAGCCTGCGGTCGGCAATGTATCGGGCCGATAGGAACACGGCTGCATGCAAAGCGCCTTCAGTGATATGGACGCCGTGATAGATCTCATAGCGCTCGCGAAGCCCGCGTAAAATGGAGATCGCATCTTCCAATGAAGGTTCTTGCACCAGGACAGGCTGAAACCTGCGCTCTAGCGCGGCGTCTTTTTCAATGTGTTTTTGATATTCGCTCAGCGTTGTCGCGCCGATGCAGTGCAAAGTTCCGCGTGCAAGCGCCGGTTTGAGCAAATTGGCCGCATCCATCGCACCTTCAGTTGCCCCTGCTCCGACCAAGGTGTGCACTTCATCGATAAAAAGCAGAATGTCCTCTTCCTCCACTTCCTTCAAAATCCCTTTGAGCCGCTCTTCAAATTCGCCGCGGAATTTCGTGCCGGCGATCAACGTGCCCATATCGAGAACATACAGCTGTTTGCCCTTCAATGAATCGGGCACATCATTTTGAACAATGCGCAGCGCAAGGCCCTCCGCGATCGCTGTTTTGCCTACCCCTGGCTCCCCAATGAGAAGAGGATTGTTTTTTGTGCGGCGGCTCAATACCTGCATGGTCCTCCGGATTTCCTCATCTCGGCCAATTACCGGGTCCAGCTTTCCCTCTTTGGCCAAAGCGGTCAAGTTTTTGCAGTATTTTTCGAGCGCTTGAAGGCTAGATTCCGATGCGGGAGAGTCCAGGCGTTTTGATCCACGGATTTCTTTAATGCGCGATTCTACGTCCTTTAATTTAAGCCCTGTAAAAAATTCTCCCCCCGCTTGACAAAATACATAAAAGAGATGATCGCTGCCGATGTAGTCATCGCCCCATTTCTTCGCAAGGGCTTGCGCTTCTACCACTCTTTGCTGCAATTGCGCAGAAATCGACGGCGCTTGCACTGACTCGCTGAATGTAGGGACTTTTTTTAATGCTGCATGCAGCAGGTGCACCCAATTTTCAGGCTTTAACTTCAAAGATGCGGCCAGTGTCGTGAAATAGCCTTTCGGGTCATCGAGTAAGGCGAGCAAGAGGTGATTCTCGCCGACCTCAGTATGATTATTCTCTTGAGCGTAAGCCAGCGCCTCCTCAAGAGCTCGTTGCACGGATTCTGTAAATTGCGGAGACATAGGATTGTACCTCCGCACCTAATTTATACGAGTCATGTGTATCTGTCAAGAAGGACCACTGGGAGTTGAGGTAGTCGGCGAAATCTTTTTAGCTTTGATGCTGACACCGGTCTGGGTGTCGACGAGAAGCCATGGGTAGTCTGGGTAGTTACTGGGGACGATTTGGATGGGGATAGGGGTAATCCAGGTGGCAGCTGTCGGAAGGTCATCAGGGGAAATTTGCCACATGGAATTGTCGGAGAGCTGGATTTTTTGGCCGCCGTCGATGTTGATGGAGAGAAAGAGCTGTTTTTGCTTCTGTTGCCTCTTGACCTTCTTCATCACGCAGTATTGATTGAGCCAATCTTCTAATGCGACCTTTTGTTGATAAGTCAAACTTGAGACACCGGTCTTTTTTTGATCTTCTTGGCTCATCACGTCATCCAGGACGATGAGCGCATTGAGAGATGCCGAATAGGCTATAGAGCATGCTGCTAGGAGTGAAACATATTTTAACATTCTTAACCTCGCAAAAAAAACCGCTTCTGTTTTGCAGAAGCGGTTTTAACCTAGGTGGC
>JASHWX010000081.1 GCA_030043815.1 Candidatus Rhabdochlamydia sp. | reverse complement strand
GCTCTTCAGTCCAACGGTTCTCAGTCGGCAAAACAATTGCTGAAGAAAATCTCCGGCAGAGAAGGCCGTCGTATGAGACATATCAACCATGAACTGAGCAAACAAATCGTCCAAGAGGCGATTGAACAAAAGGCGGGAATGATTGTTTTGGAGGACCTGACAAATATTCGTAAAAGGATCAAGGCAAAGAAAAGAATGCGAACGCGATTGAATCGCTGGGCATTCCTTCAGCTTCAGACGTTTGTCCAATACAAAGCAGAAGCCAATGGGATCTGTGTCTTGTATGTCAATCCTGCCTATAGTAGTCAACTTTGCTCCAAATGTGGTTGTTTAGGTGTCCGTGAAAGGCACCTTTTTAAATGTTTGTGTGGAAACCAGCAGCATGCCGACTGTAACTCCAGTCGAAATCTCTGCAGGTTTGCTTTGGGCACCCCCCGAAGCAACGTGCGCCGTAAACCGCACGCAGGTGGCAGTCAAGCACTGACCATAAAGCTTTCGCCTTTAGCGAGAGTTGTTTACAGGTCTAGACTACTTTAGGAGGGCGTATTTGTCAATTATCTCGACTTTGTACATTTTTTACCGAGCAGATCCGAAGGCTCGAAATGGGTTGAGGCCCTCGGCCGAAAAGCAAGCCAAGAGTTTGGCTTGCGCCCCATTTAGAGGTGAAGCGCGATACATCGCGCGAACCGGACCCGAAGGGCGTCCGATGATTTTTTTATTTTTTTGCGAGTTCATAGCTGCGAAGTCCCTATGAACGAGCAAAAAAATAAAAAAAGCGCGGACGCTCTCCTAGGAGATGCCGGAAAAAAATGTGCAAAGTCGAGAATTATTCCCATTTGATCGACTTGACAGAGAGGAGCCCTTTAATCTTTGCTTCCAGTTCGGCATGGTAATCGACGCCCCAGCTCGGGTCGATGTGAAGGGTGCTGACTTTCCCTTTTTTCCCTATAAAAGCCACCTCGATCGGAATCTCGCCGGGGTGGGAGCGGAATGCCTCTTTGAGGGCTAAAACATGGCTCAAGCGGGCAAGATCGGCGTCGAGATGGATATTCAGCCGTTGAAAAGATTTCTTTTTGGGCTCTTGCGCTTTGGGTGGCTTGTTATTTTTTCCTTTAAACTCGAAGGATCTTGCCTGCTGCTTTGCCATATCAAAGGCATGATCGCAGGCTTTGACCATCGCTTCATCCGCTTTGTTGAGATCATCGAGCCAGCGGCACTGAAGGCGGGCCTGCCCTTCCTGCACCTCTTTCTGAATGACGGCGTAAAGCAGTTGATTTTCTGCGAGCAGCGCTCCTTTTTCTTCATAGAGATCGGGCCAGATGGGCAATTCGAAGCGATCATGTCCGTCCCCAATTGTTAAAATGGCAAATTTGCGTTGGGTCTTCGCGGAAATTTTGATGACGAGGCCTTCGATGATAAATGCAATCCGGCACACGCTATTGGCAGGGAGCGGCTCGATTTCAGAAAGGGGCGTGCAAGAAAGGCGCTGAAGCAGATGGCTGAAGTCATCGAGAGGATGCCCATTGAGATAGATGCCTAAAAGTTCGTACTCGCGCTTAAGGATGTGCTGCCGAGGGACAATTTCTTTAACTACAGGAGGCTTTGCGAAGCGGTCATCTTCATTCATCGAAAAGAGGCTGATCACTCCTTTGGCCGTTTCTTTTTGTTCTTTGGCCACTTCATCAAACATCGGCTCAACGCTTAAGAGCATCGCCTGACGGTCCCATCCCGTGAAATCGAAACACCCCGATTCGATGAGGTTTTCAATGACCTTTTTGCCTACTTTGCGCGTGTCGGTCCGTTGAACAAAATCGTAAAGCGACTTGTAGGGCCCTTTCTTCGAACGCTCTTCTATAATCGATTCGACGACGCCCTCGCCGACGCCTTTGATCCCGCCCATTGCAAAGCGAATGCCGCGCGGCGTTGCCACAAAAGAGATCTCCGATTCATTGACGTCCGGCGGCAAAATGGAAATGCCGAATGTCTGCGCTTCTCGGATGTGTTTTGTCACTTTGGAGAGGTCATCGCGATCGGTGGTCATTAAAGCGGCCATCCACTCGCTTGTGTAATTGGCCTTTAAGTAAGCAGTGACATAGCTCAAGTAGCCGTAAGCGGCCGCATGCGATTTATTGAATCCATATGAAGCGAATTTTTCCACTTTATCAAAAATGCGCATCGAGGTGTTTTCGTCGATTCCCTTTTTTAGGGCGCCTGTACGGAATTTTTCCCTCTGGCGCGCCATCTCTTCCCGGTCTTTTTTCCCCATGGCGCGGCGCAAGACATCGCCTTCGCCAAGCGTGTAGTCCGCAAGCCGGCTGGCGATCGCCATGACCTGCTCTTGATAGACCATGATCCCATAAGTTTCGGCAAGGATATCTTCCATCAGGGGATGATCGATCTCGATGACTTCCCGTTTATGCTTTCGATTGATGAATGACGGGATCATCTCCATCGGGCCCGGGCGATAGAGCGCGCCGACAGCGATGATCTCCTCGAACTTGTCGATATGAAGCTGCTTGGCCAGATCTTGCATGCCGCCCGATTCGAGTTGGAACACTCCCATCGTCTTGCCTTGATTCAACAAATCAAATGTGGGCTTATCGTCCAAAGGAAGATTGACCCAATCGATCGATTGGCCGCGCTTCTTTTTTATCTCATCGACCGCGTGCTGGATCGATGTCAGCGTTTTTAAGCCGAGAAAATCGATTTTCAGCATGCCGACCATCTCGATCGGCTTCATCGAATACTGCGTGACGGCCATCTCGGAATCTTTCGCGGTGCAAATCGGCGCGCGCTCAATGATGGGATCGGCGCTGATGATCATCCCGGCGGCGTGAATGCCCGTATTGCGCACCGACCCTTCGAGTTTTTTAGCGATGTCAATGAGGCGCTGCACCTCGGGATCTGATTGATACAGTGATTTCAGTTCGGGATCGATCTCGAGGGCTTTGTCCAAAGTCATATTAGGATCTTCGGGAACAAGCTTTGCGATTTCATTCACACGCGCTAAGGGAATGCTCAACACTCTTCCGACATCTTTGATCGCCATCTTGGCTTTCATCGTACCAAAGGTGATGATCTGCGCGACTTTGTCTTTCCCGTATTTGCTGACAGTATAATCGATCACTTCTGCACGCCTTTCCATGCAGATGTCGACGTCGATATCAGGATAAGAAATCCGTTCAGGATTGATGAAGCGCTCGAAGAACAAATTGAAGCGGAGCGGCTCGATATCGGTCACGCCGATTAAATACAACACGATCGATCCGGCTCCCGATCCTCTTCCCGGGCCCATGGGGATGCCGCTTTTTTTCGCCCAGTTGATAAAATCCCAGACGATGAGCAAATAATCGCCCATCCCTTTTGGCAAGATGACGCTCAATTCATACTGCAGACGTTCGCGGATCACTTCCATCGGATCGCGGCCAGGGTATTTTTCTTTGACCTTGGCCAAACGCTCCGGCGTATAACGCTCTTTAATTCCTTCTTCGCAAAGATGCCTTAAAAACTCTTCCTTCGTATATTTCGGAGGGACAAAGACAGGATAGAACCTCGTCTTAAAGTCAAATTCGAAGTCCACGCTCTCTGCAATGGCTACACTCGACTCCAAAGCTGCGGGCAAGTCGGCGAAAAGAGCGCGCATCTCTTCTGGCGATTTAAAGTACAGTTCATGCGTGTACGCCACTTGGCGCTTGGGATTCTTCACTCGTACTTTGGGATTGCCATGCGAGTCCTTTTCCCAAATTTCACTCGGCTCTCCCGACTGGATGTTCATTAAAATTTCGTGCGCTTGCCAATCGCCGCGCTCAATGTAGCGCGAATCATTAGCGGCGACACAGCGAATGCCCTTTTCAATGCCTAGCGCAATGAGGCGTTCGTTGATTTGCTCTTGTCCCTTGATCGTGTCCTGATAGAGTTGATAGAGCCACCCCTCTTGGTCCATCTCATCGCGCCGAATATCTTCATCTCTCATCCGGTGGCGCAATAGCTCGAAATAATAATTCTCGCCAAAGATCTTGCTGTATTCATCAATCTCTTGCTTCAAAGCCTCTTCATTCCCTTGCAAAATCCAATGCCCAAGAGAACTTTTAAAAGGGCCGGACAAGCAGATCAGCCCTTCTGCATGCTTAGCCAAGAGATCTTTATCGATGCGCGGGGTATAATAAAACCCTTCGAGATGTGCAAGCGAACTCAAAACGCAAAGATTTTGATATCCCTGTTTGTTTTTGGCGAGCAGGACGATAGGAAAACCGTGAGGCATTCCCGAATGCCGTTTTTTGTCTAAACGGGAATAAGGAGCGACGAAGAGCTCGCAGCCGATGATCGGTTTGACAAAAGCGCCTTTGCAGGCTTTGAAAAACTCGACAGCCCCATACATGTTGCCTTGATCGGTCAAGGCAACTGCAGGGATTTTCATCTCCGATGCTTTTTCAGCAATCGCATCGACCGATGCCGACGAGTCCAAGATCGAGTACTGCGAATGCACATGAAGGGGCACCCAGCTCATGGAGGATTTTCCTTAGTTTGCTGCTTCTGGCTCTACAGCTGTATATTTAGGATTGCTCTTGATCTTCCATAAGGGTAAAAGCAGGAGAACAGATATGACTCCACATACTCCAAGAGAGACGAAGAATCCATACCATCCCCATATTTCGGCCACTTTGCTGATCGGATATCCTGCTACAGCTGCGCCGAGATAAGCCCACCAACCCGTAAAACCTGTGGCAGTTCCTGCAGCCTTTTTATGCGAAAGCTCCGCAGCGGCCATCCCGATTAGCATTTGCGGGCCGAAAATCAAAAAGCCGATAGTAAACATCAGTGCATAATCGAGGACCATCATGTCCTGCGGCACTACAAAAAGTCCCCCAATGGCAAAAATCACCGCCATGCTAAATAACACCATGATAGGCGCACGACGCCCTTTAAAGATCTTATCCGATGCCCATCCCGCAGCTAAACTTCCGCAAGCTCCCCCTGCTTCGAACCAAAAGACGCTGCCGCTGGCGGCAATCATCGAATACCCTTTGGCCTTCATTAAAAAAAGGGCGCCGAAGTCGTTGACCGCTTGACGAATGATATACACAAAGAAATAAGAAATGGCCAAAATCCAAATGTACCTGTTCGTCAGCACGTGCTTGAAAAGAATTTCCTTAACCGAGATCTCTTTCTCTTGGCCGCGGCTAGAAGCTGGATAATCATTCTTATATTTTTCAATCGTGGGCAATCCCAAAGATTGGGGCGTATCGCGGAGCCTGTTCATGATGAAAAGGCCGATACCGATGCATGTAATTCCAGGGACATACATCGCATAACGCCATCCCCAGGCCTGCGCGCAAAAAGCGGCGATGAGCGGAATCAACGCACCCCCTACGCTATGGGACGTATTCCAGAAACCCCACCAGGTACCCCGCTCTTTTTGAGAATACCAATGCGTGAGCAAGCGGGCGCAAGGCGGCCATCCCCACCCTTGAAACCAGCCGTTCAATCCCCAGAAGATCGCAAAGAAAAGAATCGAAGAGGACATTCCGAAGAAAATGTTAAATACCCCGGTGAGTATCAATCCCGTTGCCATGAAAAAGCGGGGATTGGAGCGATCGGCGAGGACGCCGCTTAAGAATTTGCTGATTCCATATGTAATCGACAAGATACTGCTCAATATCCCTAAATCGCTGATTTGGAGCCCCAAATCTTGCATCAAGGCAGGCATCGCAAAGGTAAAGCTCTTTCGCGTAAAGTAATAGAAAATATACCCGACATACATTCCATAGAAGACACGCATACGCCAGTATTTATAATTCTTCTTAATCTCTTCCGGGTCTTGAATTTCGGGAGCATACGGAGCCGGTTTGAAAAGATTTTTTACGCTCACAGAGTTTCCTCCTTTGCCAAGAAATTACTTTGAATTGTGAGAAACGCAAGGAAGTTAAAAAGAAATTCAGCTTCTGTCAACCTCTTTTTTCCAAAGCATTGCAAAATTAACATCCTTTAGGGCATGAAGAGCTTATGGGCAATTTTGATAAATTTGTGAATCCCAAAGAACCTTCTCCCTATGAAAAAATCATCGTCAGTCCCATCGAAAAAGACAAAAAAGAGAAGCAAGAGCCTTACACAGGACTAAAAGGAGCAACGCGTCCACAGGCCTTTGCCATGCTTCTCGCACACTTTAAGAAAATCCTCTCCACACTTTCCTTTAAAGGAAAAGAGGGGTTGATCCTCCTCGATGAGCAGCATCTGTTAGAACATGTCCGTGCCTTCCGCAAACTACTCTTGACTCTCTCTACGGAGGACCAAAGCCACAACCCTAACTATACGCAACAGTTGTCGACATTATGGCATAATCTTCTCGATGATTGCAACTCTTTGGCTGCCTCTACAGCAACATTGGACAAAATTAGATTTTTTATTACACAGGTTCAGAACTATCCCCCAGGCGCCGACCACACCCTCGGATACTACTTCACCGCATACGCCGGCAAAGAGTGGATCCCCTTCCCCTTCATGGAGCTCCTCCAACATCTCCACACCCAACACCAATCCGACAAAGAACATAGCACCTTGAGCAATTGGGTAGCCCTTCTGACGGATATACTTGAGACCGTTGCATAAGTCAGCATGCTTGGAAAAAACAGCC
>JASHWX010000080.1 GCA_030043815.1 Candidatus Rhabdochlamydia sp. | reverse complement strand
CGAGAAAAAACTCCTCAAGGCATCATTCACCTATGACGATTACTTGAAGCAGATGGCCATGATCAAACGGATGGGCTCGTTCAAGAGCCTGCTCAAGATGCTGCCCGGCATGTCTAATTTAGGGGAATTTGATTTCGACGAGAAGGAATTGACCCGTCTTGAGGCGATGATCACCTCGATGACGCTCGATGAGCGCCTAGAAAAGGTAGAGCTCGTCCCCAGCCGCAGGCGGCGCATCGCTTCCGGCAGCGGAACGACCATTGACGACGTCAACCGGATGGTCAAGGGATTTAAAAAACTTAAAAGCTTTTGCAAAGATATGCCCAGTTTGAAACATCAGATGATGAAAAAGGGCGGACAACTTCCTTTTGGCGGCAAACTGCCTTGGGATTCTTAAGAAATAGGAGAAATAATGGCATTAAAAATTCGACTGCGACAGCAAGGGCGCAATAACCGCCAAACCTACCGTCTTGTCGTGACCGACATCCGCGAGCCCCGCGGCGGCAAATACCTCGAGATGCTCGGTTGGTACAACCCGTTCAATGCGGCAGGCAGCGATGCTGTCGTCAACGCTGAGCGCATTCATTATTGGGTAGGCCTCGGAGCGGAGATCTCCCCGAATGCGCAAACATTGATCGCGCGCGTTGCGCCGGATGTGATGAAAGAAATCCGCGCAAAAGAGCAAACGCGCCGCGTGAAAAAAGTCGCGAAGCGGAGAGCCCTGAAGAAAGCCGCAAAATGAAGATCGACATCCTCTCTTTATTCCCTGAATACTTTGACGGGCCGTTTAAAGTGAGCATGATCAAGAGGGCCATCGAGAGAGGATTGATCGACATCCGCCTGACGAACGTCCGCGATTTTGGAGAAGGCAAGCATCGCAAAGTGGACGACCGTCCCTATGGCGGAGGGCCTGGAATGGTCATGATGCCTGGGCCCATGTGCCAGGCGATACGCAGCGTGAAAAGAAAAGGTTCGCACACCGTTTATCTCTCTCCGCAAGGAAAGCGGCTCGATGCCGCGACCTGCGCTCGATTGGCGCAGCAATCGCACCTCGTTCTCGTATGCGGGCATTATGAAGGACTCGACGAGCGCGTGATTGAAAAGGAAGTGGATGAAGAGATCAGCATCGGCGATTATGTGCTGACGAACGGATGCCTCGCTGCAATTGTCTTGATCGATGCGACCGTGCGATTCATCCCCGGAGTGCTCGGCCATGAAGAGGCGGCGGTTTGCGAATCGTTTCAGCAGGGGATATTGGAAGGGCCGGCTTATACGCGACCCGAAGAATTTGAAGGATCCAAGGTGCCCGACGTGCTGCTTTGCGGACACCATGCAGAAATTGAACAATGGCGCAAGATGAAAGGACTTGAAAAGACCTTAAGCGTCAGACCAGATTTATTTTTAAGTGAGGAGAACAATGAAACAATGTCAAATTATCCAAGAACTCGAAGCCCAGCACCTCAAGAGTGATGTGCCCCAGTTCAACGTTGGCGATACGATCAGCGTCCACCAACGCATCATTGAAGGAGAAAAAGAGCGTATCCAAATCTTTACAGGTACAGTGATCGCTCGCCGAGGGGCCGGCCTTTCTGAAACGGTTGCCCTCTATCGATTTTCCTATGGCGCCGGGATTGAACGGGTCTTTTTGATCCATAGCCCGAAAATTGCCAAAATCGAAGTCATGAAAACCGGTAAAGTCCGCAAAGCTAAGCTTTATTATTTGCGCGGCACTTCCGGAAAAGCCTCAAAAATCCAAGAGCACATCGGTGCTAACAAAGAAGCTGTAGAAGCCGCCCCAGCAACCTGATGCCTCGCGTTCTCCCTGCAAAAGAACGCCGCCGTTTGGAAGCGATGATGGCCTATGAAAATCAGGCCCGCGCACGCGGCTTTTGCCGCATCGCAGGCATCGATGAAGCAGGGAGAGGCCCCCTTGCCGGCCCCGTGGTGGCTGCAGCGTGCATTCTTCCCGAGGGCGCCCTCATCCGCGGCATCAACGACAGCAAGCAACTTCTCCCTTCCGAGCGCTACGACATTTTTAAAACACTCGTTTCCCTCGATGGGATCGACTACGGCATCGGCATCGTCGATTCATTAGTGATTGATCAGATTAATATCCTTCAAGCTTCTTTTCAGGCGATGATCATTGCCATTTCCCACTTGTCGAGCCCACCCGATTTTATCCTTGTCGACGGCAACAAATTGCCCTTTAGCGCCATCCCGGGCGAAGCCATCGTCGAGGGGGACGGCAAGTCCCAGTCGATCGCCGCCGCCTCGATCATCGCCAAAGAGACCCGCGACGAGATCATGCGCGCCTTCCACCTTCAATGGCCCCAGTACGGTTTTAATCTACATAAAGGGTATTCGACCGAAGAGCACCTTCTCGCCATCGAAAAATATGGTCCTTGCCCCATCCACCGCCTCACCTATGATCCCTTAAGAAAAGACCCCCAGTTGGACCTCTTCGAGGAAAAAATTTAGCAGGATGGCAGGATGGTCAGGATAGAAAACAAATAAGAAGAAGATTTTCTTTATCCTGACCATCCTGCCATCCTGCTAAATTTCTTGGGGGTGCGGGGGAAACCCCCGCCTCCGTGGCACCTATCTCTGTGGTTCTCTTATTGACAGCTGAGGAAATATAAATTATAACTTTGTCATGATTAAAAGCATGACGGCGTACAGCCGCGCCAGTGCCAAAGGTCGGGCAGGACAGTTTGTCGTTGAAATCCACTCTGTCAATCGCAGAATGCTCGACGTCAGCGTCTATTTGCCCAAGGATCTTTTGCGATTTGATCTCGACGTGCGCAAATGGATCAGCCAAGTCCTTGAACGGGGACAAGTGACCGTGCGCGTGACATGGGTCAGCGAAGAGATCGAAGGCAAGCTCTCATCCCACTACGCTCAATTAAAAATCCTAAAAAATAGCTGGGATAAACTCGCTTCCGACTTAGGCTACGACCCCCGTCAAGCCGTCGATTTTCCTTTCTTAATTTCACAAATGCAAACGATTGCATTGCCAGAGCAAGATGAGGAAAGTTTAAAAGCCTCACTGAAAGAAGCAGTCGACATCGCTTTGCAAGAACTCATGGGCATGAAAGAGACGGAAGGGAAGAACTTGGCCCAAGATATCCAAAAGAGATTGAAGCTCATCGAAGAGAATCTCGCGGCAGTGGGGCTGAAAAAAGAAGAGCCTTACGCCCATTATCGAAAAAAGATCTTCGATCGGCTCAAAGAGATCGGCCATCTGCATGGAGAAGCAGAAGAGAGGGTGGCGCGCGAAGTGGCCATTTTAGCAGAAAAGATGGACGTCACAGAAGAGCTCGTGCGCCTGCGCTCGCACATCGACCAGTTCCGCCAGCACTTGTTCTCTGTGGAAAAAGCTGTCGGAAGGACATTGGATTTTTTGACCCAAGAGATGCAGCGCGAAATTAACACTTTGGGTGCAAAATCGGCCGATAGTGAAACATCTCTTTATGTCGTGAGGATAAAAAGCGAATTAGATAAGATCCGAGAACAAGTTCAAAATATCGAATAATGCAAAAGTTAATAGGAAATTTGCGTAAAGGCTTTGTATTTATCTTAAGCGCGCCGGCCGGAACAGGCAAGACGACGCTGGTGCGGATGCTCTCTCAAGAATTTCCTTGCGTTGTAGAGAGCATCTCTTGCACGACGCGTCCGGTCCGCTTAGGGGAAGAAAACGGCAAAGATTACCATTTTTTAACCAAAGAAGAATTTGAAACGAATATCCGGCACGGGGATTTCCTTGAATATGCTGAGGTCTTCGGGTATTATTATGGCACATCGCGGTCCTTTGTCATTAAACAGCAAGAAATGGGCAAGCATGTCTTTTTGGTGATCGATACCCAAGGGGCCATGAAGCTTAGAAAAGTGGATTTTCCCGGGATCTTCATTTTTCTTTCTCCCCCTTCTCTTGAAGAACTCAAGGAAAGGCTCATCAAGAGGCAGACGGAGAGCGTGGAGGCCATAGAGAAGCGGCTTTCCTGGGCCAAAGACGAAATGCAGAAAGTGGTCCATTATGACTACCATATCGTCAATGACAATTTGACAGCGGCATATGCCATTTTGCGCAGCATTGTCATCGCCGAAGAGCACCGCGTAAATTTAAGGAGTCATTAAAATGAAAGAATACCAAGCTTCAAGAGAACAGTTGACCAATCAAGGCCTAAGGGGATTGTTTAAAAGCAATTTCGAGCTGGCCAATCAGGCGATCCGCTTAGCTCGCTTTTACATCAAGTCCGGCCATGAGATCACGATGCAAAAATTGCTCAATGAAATTAAGCGCAATCCCAGCGAGCAGTACATCAAAGACCTGCAAAAGATTGAAGAAGAGGAAGAAGAATCTTCTCAATGAGACATAAGATCTTGATCACATCGGCGCTCCCTTACGCCAATGGGCCGCTGCATTTCGGCCATATCGCCGGCGCCTATTTGCCAGGCGATTGCTATGCGCGCTATGAGCGCCTAAAAGGAAACGATGTGCTCTATATCTGCGGCTCTGATGAATACGGGATCGCCATCACGCTCAGCGCCGAGATGGCAGGCCGCACGCCAAAAGAACAAGTGGACATGTTCCACGAGATCAATAAGAACTTCTTCAAGCAGCTCAATTTTTCCTTCGACCACTTTTCGCGCACGACGTGGCCGGGACATGTTAAGACAACACAGCAGTTTTTCACCGATCTCTTAAACAATGGCTGCATCGAAGAGAAGACCACAGAGCAGCTGTACTCAGAAAAAGACAACAAATTTCTCGCCGACCGTTATGTCGTCGGCACTTGCCCCAAATGCGGATTCGAGCAAGCCCGCGGCGACGAGTGCCAAAAGTGCGGCGCCAGCTATGAAGCCACCGATTTGATCAACCCCTGCTCAAAGCTCACTGGCTCCCCTTTGGTCCGCAAACCGACCAAGCATTGGTTCTTGCGCTTTGATCTCTTTAAAGAAAAACTAAAAAGCTGGATCGAGAAAAAGGACTGGAAGCCTAACGTCGTCAATTTCGCAAAAGGCTACATCGACGATCTTAAACCCCGCGCCATCACGCGCGACATGGAATGGGGCGTCCCTATTCCCCTTCCGCATACTGAAGGGAAGGTCCTCTATGTCTGGTTCGATGCGCCGATCGGCTACATCTCCGCTTCCCAAGAATGGGCCCAACTGCAAGGCAAGAGCGATGCGTGGAAAGACTATTGGCTCGATCCCAAGACCAAACTCGTGCAATTCATCGGCAAAGACAACATCCCCTTTCATGCAGTGTTCTTTCCCGCGATGACCATGGGACAAAATCAGCCTTATAAGCTTGTCGACGAGCTTCCCGCCAATGAATTTTACAACCTCGAAGGGCGCCAGTTCAGCAAATCCGACGGCTGGTACATCGACCTCGAAAATTTCTTCAAGCAATTCACCGCCGACCAGATCCGCTACGCCATCGCCTCCAACGCCCCCGAAAACCAAGACTCGGAATTTTCCTGGAATGATTTTCAAGCCCGCTGCAATAACGAACTGCTCGGCAAGTACGGCAATTTAGTCAACCGCACTCTCGTCTTCGCCCACAACAACTGCGAAGGCAAAGCTCCCCTTATTCAACATCTCCAAGAGATCGACCAGCAATTTTTGCAAAAGATCAAGCAGCTGACACAAGAAGCAGATGACGCCTATGCCCATTTCCGCCTGCGAAAGGCCAGCCAAGCGATCATGGACCTCGCCCAAGCCGGCAATATCTACTTCGATGCCAAAAAGCCTTGGGTCGCTGCCCGCAGCGCACTCACGCAGCAAGACATGTTCAACACCATCGGCTGCTGCCTTGAATGCTTAAAAGCGCTTGCCATTACCTCCTTTCCCATCATCCCCACTGCAGCCGAAAAACTATGGAACATGCTCGGCTTTAAGACGCCGCTTTCCCACGCCAAATGGGATGAGGCAATCGCCACCCCTTTACCCGCAGCTCAAATCCTTCATAAACCCGAAATCCTCTTTGCCAAGATCGAAGACAGCGCCATTCGGCAAGAGATCGACAAACTCCACCAGATGTCCGCCAAGCCGCCCGCAAAAGAGCAGATCACCATCGACGCCGTCCGAAAAATCGACCTGCGCGTCGCCACCATCCTGCATGTAGAACGGATACCCAAAAGCAAAAAGATGCTCAAACTCACCGTCGACCTGGGCACCGAGCAGCGCCAAGTCCTCTCCGGCATCGGCGAAAAACTCGAAGATATCAATTCCCTCGTCGGCAAAAAAGTCCTCTTCGTCGCCAACCTCAAGCCCGCCCTCCTCATGGGCCAAGAAAGCCAGGGGATGATCCTCTCCGCCGACCTAGGCGGCCAGCTTTTTGAACTCCCCATATTCTCTGAAGCGCGCCCAGGCGCACCCGTTTTCTAACGCCCATTTTTTTCTCGTTGTAAAAAAAGGGGTTAATGATGTATTTCTAAAAAAAAGAATAGAAAATTGAGGGAGAGCCCATGAGATCTGTCATGAATTCATCTAAAGCCATGTTTTTGCTTTCGACATTGTCCATGCTATCGCTGCACGGTACGGATTATACGTGGGTGGGAACCACAGCCGATTGGAATACATCTTCGAATTGGACTCCGACGGGTTATCCTAACCACGCTACTGACACCGCTACTTTTCCAGGGAGTGTGACGACAACAGGCGTTGATGTAAATAGCACTTTTGACGTTAACACTTTGACATTTTCTGTTTCAGGTACGGCTGCGTATACTTTAAACAACGGACCCGGTCAACTCAATCTCGGCGGCAGTGCGCCAGGAATTTTTTTAGAGAGCGGTTATGCATTAACTGTTCTTTGTCCCCTCGTTCTAGTAAGCAATAACGTAGTCCTGAGTTCCACTGGTCCGACGATCTATATTGCGGGAGGAATGTCAGGAAATTTTCCTGTCTCCATACAAGGAACAGGTTCCGTAATATATGAAACTACGGCTGTAACATATACGGGTTCTACGACCATTGCAAGCGGAGCTACGCTCATTGGTGCAGCTGGTGGAAGTTTTTTACCGTCAGCTTCTAATTTCATTGTAAATGGAACTCTCGAATTGGATGCTAGTAATACGATCAATTCTCTTTCTGGTACCAATACCGCTGCAGTTGTGGAAAATACTTTAGGAAGTTCCCTTACTTTAACTATTGGAAGTGGAACGGGAACGTATGCTGGAACGATTATAAATGATACTGCTTCCCTCGCCCTCGTATTAAACGGTGGCACAGGCTCTCTCACACTGACCGGTGCCAATACATATTCAGGCGGCACGACTATCAATTCGGGCACACTCTATTTGAGCGGGAGCGGCTCTCTTTTATCCACGGGAAGTGTCGTCGTTAACGGCACTTTCGACATCAGCGGTCTGACGTCGCCTACAACGACAACAGTGGGAAATCTCAGCGGTGCTAGCAGCGGTACTATTAATTTAGGTAGTAATACACTCGTTTTTGGCAATGCGTCGAATGGTACGTTCGCTGGTACGATTGAAGGAGTGGGCGGTTCTTTAACATACCAAGGAACCAGTACTACCACAATGAAATTATCGGGCTCCAGCACTTACACAGGCACGACGACGGTCAGTTCTGGAACGCTGCAAGCAGGAAGTGCGACGGCTTTTGCCCCATCGGCATTTAGCGTGACGGGGACCTTGGATTTGAATGGTTACAGCAATACGAATGTGATCACTTCTCTTACTGGATCAGGAACAATAGAAAACAGTAGCACGACCGCAGCTACTTTATCAGTGATGGCGGGCAGTTTTTCAGGATATATATCAGATATAGAAGAACTTGGATTGACTGTAACAAGCGGGACGCTGACTTTAAATCCCCCCAGCGTAAATAATAATTACTACGGCATCACCACGATCATGAGCGGAGCCGACTTGATAGCGACAACAATATACGCTCTTTCGAAGAATTCGCCGGTGGTGATTCAAGGCACAGGGGAATTAGATGTAGAAGCTTCAAGCACAATTCTTTCCCTTAGTGGAACAAGCGGCACTGTTAATATTGGCACGGGATATACTTTATCCATTTATGTCGGGGGAACGACTTTTGGCGGAGTTATTCAAGGGGCTGGTAATTTTACGATAGATAATGGAGTTGTTCAGACATTATCGGGTGTCAATACTTATACTGGAACAACGTTTATCGGCTTCGGAGCCAATCTTTTCCTCCAGGGTTCAGGATCGATCGCTGCATCCGGCACGGTGATTGATGCTGGAGTATTTGACATTTCTCAAGTCACTACTTCGACCGCTGTTAATAATTTGTCCGGCAGTGGCGAAGTTAATCTGGGCGGCAAGCTGCTGAATGTCAATCTCACCGCATCATCAATCTTGTCTGGGGATATCTATGGGACAGGCGGCCAGCTGGTATTGAATGGAGGAGCTTTCATTTGGACTCTATCGACTACAGGCACTAACAGCTACACAGGATCAACGACGATTGCAAGCGGGACGCTGCTAGCTGGCTCTAATACGGCCTTAGCCACTCAATCGCCTTTTACCGTCACAGGGACCCTTGATTTGAACGCGACCACTCTCAACACAATCTACAGCCTTTCGGGGACGGGAACAGTCACCAACAACGATCCAACAGCAGGCTTTCCAGCGACCTTGTCAATTAGCAATGGGGGGACTTTCAGCGGTGTCATTCAAAACGGTACGACAAATACGACAGCGATCACTTTGACAGGCGGAACACTGACATTAAGCGGTGTCAATACATATACTGGGGGCACGACCATCCAAGCAGGTACGCTGGCGCTGAGTGGCGGCGGCCAGCTAGCTGCGACAGGTTCTGTTGTAGTGGATGGGACGTTCGACATTTCGGGAATTTCTCCAACGGGATCGACAACAATCGGGGATTTAACCGGCTCGAATCCCAATGGCGTTATCAACTTAGGCAATAATACGTTAATTTTTGGGGTCGTAGGAGGCAGTTTTGCCGGTTCGATAGATGATAATGGTATGGGTGGTTCTTTGACGTACCAAGGATCTGGAACGATGACCTTGTCCGGAAACAATCTGTATTCAGGGACGACGACGGTCAGCATGGGAACACTTCAAGCAGGGAGCACGAGCGCTTTTTCTTCAGAATCTCACTTTGCCGTTCTTGGAACTTTGGCTTTGAATGGCTTTAACAATACAATCTATCAACTGTCAGGCGACGGACTTGTTGAAAACAACAGCTCAACTCCTGCGACATTGACCATCACAGATGGCGGTACTTTTAGTGGATCCATCCAAAATCCGACGGGTTCCTTAGGGCTGACTTTAAACGGCGGTACCCTTGAGCTGACCAATTTGAGTCCCGATACCTATAGCGGCACGACGACAATCAACAATGCGACGCTGCTCGCGGGAGCTGCTAATGTCTTTTCAGCAAATTCCCCTGTTTCTTTGACGGGCTCAGGTGTCCTGAATTTGGGGACTTTTTCCAATTCCATCTATTCCTTATCGGGAGGGACCAATACGAGTGTTGTGATGGGATCGGGTGCGACGCTGACCATCTTAGAAGGCGGTGCTTTTAACGGTGTGATGAGCGGCGCTGGCGGTATGAGTTTAACGGGAGGCAGTTTATACCTGACTAACATTAATACTTATACGGGCGCAACAAGCATCGGCTCCAACCTTTACCTTCAAGCTACAGGATCATTGGCCTCCTCGAGCAGCGTAAGCCTGACAGCTTCCGGCCTGTTCGATATCTCCGGACTCAGTACGACTTCCACCTCGGTGAATAACTTGTCAGGGGTCTCGGGAAGCAAAGTGAACCTCGGCAGCAAACAGCTCACTGTCGTTCTCTCTAATTCCGGCACCACGACGTTTGCTGGCAATATCACTGGGACAACAGGCGGAGTGACGTTACAGACTACGACGGGAACGAATAAATGGGAACTCAGCGGCAGCAATAGCTATTCAGGAACGACATGGGTGACTGAAGGTGCATACCTGCTTGTGGGCTCAGGAACAGCTTTATCAACGACGTCGCCTTTTCTGGTCGACGGTACTTTAGATTTGAATGGATTTAGCAGCACGATTGTCAGCTTGTCAAATACACTGCCATTTATCGGAGATGTCACAAATAATGGAGCAAGCCCAGCTGTATTGACGCTCTCCAACGGCGGGACTTACAGTGGAATGCTCACTAACGGGACACAAACGCTTGGTCTAACGCTTAACGGTGGTACGTTTACATTAAATTCTGGAGGAGTAAACACCTATAATGGTGCCACAACGCTTAACAACAATGCGATTTTCGTTGCTGGTGATGATGATGCCTTCTCCCCTAATTCTAATGTGACGATGAATGGCTCCTCAATGCTCAATTTGCAAACTTATGACAACACGATCTTTAGCTTGGGCGGCACGAGCGGCACCACGATTGTGACAGGCACCAATGCGACTTTAACAATTGTCGATGGAAACGCCCCAAATGCAACTTATGCAGGCGCCATCACCGGCTCTTTGGATTTGAGTTTGGAAGGCGGAGTGCTGAACCTCTCCTCCTCCAATCAAAATACCTATTCGGGGACAACGACGATTGGGGCAGGACGGCTACAAGCAGGTGCGCTGAATGCCTTTTCGCCTAATTCTGCAGTCGATATGATCAACATTTCAGCTATTCTTGATTTGCAAACGTATTCCAACACGATTTACAGTCTTGAAGGAGAAGGTGGGGTCTTAATTGGATCAGGCGCGATTCTCACTATTAGTAATGGCGATAACTTGATGTATAGTGGGTCTATTACAGAAGCTGGGGGATTGACGTTGAGCGCGGGCTTGCTTCAGCTCGAAAGTACTGGAGCCAACACCTATTCTGGAGTGACG
>JASHWX010000008.1 GCA_030043815.1 Candidatus Rhabdochlamydia sp. | reverse complement strand
GCGCCGGCTTCGCCTGGCTCAAATTCAGGGCGACGTCCTTGCCAAATTCCCAATTTTTCAAGTTGTTTGGGTATAAACTTCTTTTCAGTTTTGTGAACGCTAAATGCCACGACTTCTCTTTTTGCGTTTTTACCATGAGCGATTTTGATTGTGCAAACGAAATTTCCCTGTTCGTCGTACAAGTTATAATCGATCCCTCCTTTCAAGAGTTTCCAACCAGCCATTTTTAAATATTTATTAAAAATTGACTCGTCCATGGGCTTAAAAGGCATAGAGTTCCTTAACTTTAAGGAGCTTATTTTAGAATATTCGGGATAAAAAATCAAGTGAATAATCGATGCATCAGCAGGGCAGTACAGAGGACCCCGTCAATGGGTACCCCGGAATGGATGGTTTCGATGAGCTCTTTTTCAGTTTTGAGTTCTGTGTGGATGAGCTCGAAAGGATCCAAGGTAGGCGCTTGAATGAATTCGGCATCTTTGACGAAGATATAGAAAATTTGTTGATCTGACACGGCAGGAAAGGGATAGGCAGACCCCATGAGGGTGAATGCGCCCCCGCCGTAGCCTGTCTCTTCTAAAAGTTCGCGCCGGGCGGCCTCGAGAGGGGATTCCCCCGTGTCGATCCGCCCGCCGGGCAAGCTCAAGAGCCATTTGCCGGTTGGATGGCGATACTCTTTGTTGATGATGTATTTGCCGTCCTTTGTCTTGGCCAGGATCGATGCGGCATGAGCGCGCAGCTTGAGAATGGTGTAATGGATCTTAGGGCCGTGAGGCAATTTGAGGAGATCGACGTGGATATCGTAATACCCCTGATAGGCGATTTCGCTGCTGGCAACTTCGGGGAGGGGAATGGGCGGGTCAAAGTCATTCATGGAGTTTTTTTAGGCGCCTCAAAAAATGCTCTTGCTTATCTCGCTTTCTCGCACAATGAAAATAAATCGTCAACTGAAGGAATAAGGAGATTTTTTCCCAAGGGAGGGCGTGCGCCATCCATCCTTTTTTCTCCTCAATCCTTTCGCTTAAGAAATAACTGAGCAGCATTGTCGTGGGCGGATAGGGGAGATCGATCGACCCTCCAAAATGGGACTGGGCGATTTTTTGCCCTTCTTCGTGCTGCAAAAAGCAGCCCATAGGGGCAAATAGGGGAGAATATTCATCGCTCAAGGTTTCGACGGGATAGGGCTCTAAGAGATCTTGCGCCTCTTTCCACGCGTTTTGCAAAAGGCATGCATTGACATGCAAAGCATCGAGATGGACTGTATGCGGGAAGAGTTTGAAGTAGGGGAGGACCTCTTCGCTCTTTTGTTCTAAAAGGGCCCGCTCGAAGAGAAAATAAGCGCACCGCCTTTCTGATTCGCTGACGGGAAGGGGAGTCCGCTTAGATAAAACCTCTAGAGCAGTGCTCGGACCTTTTTCGAAATAGAGCAAGGCCGTGCGAACGAGGAGCGCTTCCGACTCGTCTTTTAAATAATGGAGGTTTTCCTCGACCCATTCACGCCGCCCCAGCGCGAGCAATCCATATAGGGAATTGGCAACGACCGCGTCCGACGAGGATGTCTCGACCATTTCTACTAAAGTGATCGGCTTACCTAGCCAAAATGCGAGCTGGCAGGCCAAATGCTGCTCTTCGGGTTCTGCGGGAAGAAAAATGGGCAACTTCTCAAGGAATTTCTTCAAACTCAAGAGCAAGCGGTGATGGTCGAGCTTTTGAAAAATCTGCGGCAAATGGCGCAAGGCGAGCAGGGCAAAATGATAGGCCGGGGTGCGTTCTCGAGAAGAAGTTTCGTGCAGGCGGAACGTGACATGTTCCCGGATGAGATCGATCATGGGATGCTTAGAGTATTTGCGGATGCAGAGCTCTAAACACTTGATCTCTTCTTCGATTTCTTGGGTCGCCTTATAGACGAGCGATTTGCCGAGGTATTCGAGAGGCGCCCCGGGCGTGCTGCGCAGCTTGGTGAATTCATCCAACGCGAGATTTTGAAGCAGGATCTTCTCTTCTTTTTTCTTTTTCGTCGAGGATTCCTGCAGAAGGGTGATGCCTGCGCGAAATAATGCTTCGCGGCTCTCAGCCCTGCCTATGAAAGAACTGGCGATGCGCCGGTATTCGAGAAGGGCTTTGGCGTAATTTTTATTCGCTAGAAACGCGTCGGGAATGCTCAAGCAGTTCACCATGGCATTTAGGCTGCCGACGCTCACTTTTAAAGGGGCGATTTCAAAATCGGCATCGCGGCTAAAAAGGCCTAAGTGGGTCCCCGTCATGGGCAAATGACTGATGTAATGAAACACTTGCTTTGAGTCGATGAACACAAAAAGATGGTTATCGACTTTTTCCAACCGAATGTCATGCCAGTTGTGATCGTCGATCGAGACATCGAGGGCCGACATCATTTCGACGTTATTTTGGAACAGATGGCAGTCGCGCCCCATCCACACGCAATAGCCTTCGTTCAAACCTTGCCTCTCTAACGCCTCGGGGATGGCGATGAGCAGGCCGATCCCTTGCCCTTCCTTGCCGATTTTGACTTGCGCCTCGACCTTTGTATTGCCGGAAAAAGAGGCTTGAGAAATCATCAGCCCGACCCATTCCATCACATCGGGCGACCGCGTGATCGCCGTGTGTTTGGCCAGGAGCACATTCTCTTGGAATTCCCAATCGCTCTTTTGAGTGGTGTATAACTCGGCCGTCGGGATCCATTCGGGTTTTCCCTCGAGAAAATTTTTCACTTCTCGAATGATCTCGTCGACGCTTTGAAAACGCTGATCGGGCGAGTAGTGCAAGCAGCGCTTAGCGATATCGGCAAGATGCTGGGGGATGTCCCGATAAGGCGCGATTTCTAATGGGTCGCGCATCTTTTCTAAATGCATGGTCTGGCGAAAATTTTTCACAGAAGTGCGGGGGAATGGAACTTTGAGGGTCAGCAGCTGATATAAGATGACCCCGAGCGAATAAATGTCCATCGTGGCATGCGAGGGCTCGCCGCGGACGCGCTCGGGAGCGATGTAATTCAACGTGCCGGGGACTTTGCCCGGCCGTGTCAAATCCCTGTAATCGGCCTCTCCACTCTCTTCTTCGACAAAATTTTCCCGTTTTCCTATGAAGTCCGCGAGCCCCCAATCCAATAAAAGCACCTCGCCGTATTTGCCGACAATGATGTTGTCGGGTTTGAGATCGCGATGGACGATTCCTTTCGAGTGGGTGTATGCGATCGCTTCGCAGACCGATAAAAAAATGCGCGTCAACGCTAAGACATGCTTCCCGCCTTGTTTGAGGATATGTTTTAACGTTTCTCCTTCGACATAGGGCATTGTGTAGTAATCGGGGTGGATGGAGAAAATGGCGATGATGGCCGGATGGGTGAGCTGAGCTGCGACGCGCGCTTCGCGCAAAAACCGCTCCTTCATGATTGGATGGTCTTTCAGCTCTTGGCGGATTTGCTTGATTGCGACCTGTCTGCGTATTTGAGGATCATAGGCCAAAAAAACTTCACCCATTCCTCCCTTGCCGAGGCTTTTCAAAATTTGATAATGATCGATTCTCATAAATCTTTTTTAGCAGCTATCCCTCAATCCTCCAATTGAATTTTTTTATTCTTTAAAAATTCTTGATCTTGATACTGTATTTTTTTTTCAAACCCCGAGGTGGCTATGTCATTGCGTATCGATCATTCCCCAAGACCTGCCGTAAGTTCCCCAGATTATCAATTGAATCTCGTTCAAGCACCCAGAGGCATCGGCGACGCGCGTTCCTCTATTGCTGCATCAGCTGTCGAGCCGGACAGCAGCGACTGTTGCAGCTCCATTATAGACGCGCTTACCTATATCCCGAGAGCCGTTGGAAATTTCTTTTATTATCAGTATGTCGATCTCAGAATGTTCATCAAAGCCTTCTTTTCAATGGGGGGCGGTTCTACGTTTGAAGACATCCAAAGGCGCCAATTAGAATTGAACCGGTTTGTGTTCGCCGTAGACTCCCTTTTCAGCAGTGGAAATGAAGATCAAAGGGCCCGTGTCGCTCAGGCTTTTGAACGCCTCTCGTTTAACGTACAGGATCTTTTTTACATAGTCGATCATGACTACATTCGCCGATTTAGTACTTGCGGTAACGATGAGCTGATTGAGATGCGAGATGAAATGATGAGGGAAGCAGTCAAAGCAGAACATTTCCAATCCCAATTGTCGCATGTCAATCGCTATTATACATTTTTTCAGGGGTTGCGCTCTGGCCAAAACTTCCCTGATCTCATTAGCTCGTTTGTCCATGCTGTCATGGACAGCTCCGATGCGTCCACTGATGATCAGATCCCTGAAGAACCTTCAAACAACAGGCCTGCCCATGTACCAGCCCCGAGACCGAGTGCGCGGCCAGGCGCGATTCCCAATACGGTTCCCTATGATAATGGCAATATCCCAGGCGATGTCCAAAGAAAGGCCGATGAGATCGAGCGCTTAAAGGGAGAATTGAATATACCTGACGATCAAATCCCTGATGGATTTAATTGCACTATCCTGACCGATATCATGTCAATTCCAGTCTTTGACAAGTCTCATCCTCAGATTACAGAAGCGACAGTAGGCAACCGCGCTTTCCGCCACATCATTGATCGGACATCCTTGGAGGGAATATACAATTCCGGCCGCAGTGTGAGATGTCCTATATGCTGCCATGACACCCAGCGCCGCAATTTGCTCATCGATACCGGGCTGCAAGATGAAATTTTAGCCTTCTTGAGAGGCCGCCGACCAGCTAATCCTTAGAGTCTGTCGTTGAAAAAAGCTTCAGTCGATTTTCGGGTTCTTTTGAGCCGATTTTCAATTCAAATTGAAGGGGTAATATCAACTTATCGTATATTACCCCTTCAATTTGAATTGAAAATCGGCCAAAATAATCCCAAAAAGCGACGAAGCCTTTTTTCAACGACAGACTCTTAATCTCGGCTTTGTACATGTTTGCCCTGGATGCCTCGAGATATTTGTTCTTGGAGCTGCTTTAATTCTTATAGACGAGGCATCCAGGGCAAAAAATGTGCAAAGTCGAGTTAATGGACGTTTTCTAAAAAGCGAAAAAATGGCAATATACCTGTATGTCTTTGAAAAGGAAAATCGTTTTGACGGGAGACCGTCCTACAGGACCATTGCACCTTGGCCATTACGTCGGCTCTTTAAAAAATCGCATCGAGTTGCAAAACACGTGCGAGCAGTATGTGATGCTCGCCGATGTGCAGGCGCTCACGGACAACGCTGAACATCCTGAAAAAGTGCGCGAAAATGTGTTGCAAGTCGCTCTCGACTACCTCGCAGTCGGGATCGATCCCAAAAAGACGACCATTTTCATCCAATCCTTGGTTCCGGCACTCTATGAACTGACCGTTTATTATTTAAATCTTGTCACGTGGAACCGCCTTAAGCATAATCCCACCGTCAAGCAAGAGATTGTCCAAAAAGGGTATGGAGAAAGCGTCCCCGCCGGCTTTATGGTCTATCCCGTCAGCCAGGCCGCTGATATCACCTTCGTGAAAGCAGATCTCGTTCCTGTAGGCGAAGACCAGCTGCCGATGGTCGAACTGACCAATGAGATCGTCCGCCACTTCAACCGCATTTATAAGACCGATGTGCTGCGCGAATGCGAAGCCCTTATCCCCAAATTGGCAAGGCTGCCTGGCACGGACGGCAAAGCAAAAATGAGCAAATCGCTGGGCAACTGCATTTTCTTAAGCGATAGCGCGGATGAGATCGCTAAGAAAGTGAAGGGGATGTATACCGATCCTAATCATTTGCGTGTAGAAGATCCCGGCAAAGTCGAAGGCAATCCCGTTTTCACCTATTTAGATGCATTTGATCCCGAAGTGGAAGCTCTAGAAAAAATGAAAGACCACTATCAGCGCGGAGGCCTTGGCGACTCAGTGGTCAAAAAAAGATTAAATGAAGTTTTACAAGAATTTATCGGACCGATCAGGGAGCGCCGTGCGCTATATGCAAAGGATCCCATGATGGTGATGGACATTTTATTGAAAGGCACCGAGCACGCCAACGCCGTCGCCCAAAAGACGCTTCATGAGGTTCGCCAAGCGATGCGTTTGGATTATTTTTAAAAAGGAACTGGATGAAGCAACTTCATTTAGCGTTTAAAGATTTAAAAAGGGCTGTATCGCAATACAAAGTTTGGAGCCATTTAGGCTGGGTCGAAGTCAAGCAACGCTACCGCCGCACCGTGCTCGGCCCCTGGTGGATCACATTGAGCATGCTCCTTTTTATCGTCATGATGGGGATTGTGTTCAGCCGCCTTTTCCATCAATCATTGAGCGAATACATGCCCTTTTTTACGGTAGGCTTTTTGTTTTGGAGCTTTATCTCGGCCTGCATCATCGAAGCAGTCGAACTGTTCAAATCAAACAGCGCATTCATCACCCAGATCAACCTTCCATTCAATTTATATCTATTTAAACATCTTGTCCGCCATCTCATATTCCTAGGGCACAACGCCGTCGTATACTTTCTCATTTGCGCGTTTTTTAAAATCAATCCTGGACCCGCTATCCTGTTGATCGTGCCTGGCTTGCTGCTCTTTGTAGTCAATGTCTATTGGATATGTTTGCTGATCGCCATCATCTGTGCGCGATTCCGCGATATGGGGCCCATCATCAACAGCTGTGTCCAAATCGCATTTTTTGTGACCCCGATTTCCTGGATGCCAAGGCTGTTGGAACAAAACCCTGCGATTTTAAAATATAATCCCTTGGTTTATTTATTGGATGTCGTCCGCGCACCACTTCTTGGATCCTTGCCCCAAGCGGCAAGCTACATCGTCGTCAGCGCGATGGCAG
>JASHWX010000079.1 GCA_030043815.1 Candidatus Rhabdochlamydia sp. | reverse complement strand
AATTACCGCCACCGCAAACAAAGAAAAAGAGATTTCAAACGCCTTTGGGTCATCCGCATCGGAGTCGGCGCAAAGATCAATGGAATGTCTTATAGCAAGCTCATTTCTGGATTGAAAAAAGCAGGATGCACGCTTAACCGCAAAATGCTATCCGATATGGCCCTTCGCGACCCCGCCAGCTTTGCCGCTGTCGCCGGCGCCGCCAAACATGCGCTCGCTTAACTGATGCTGCACTTTTCAATTGAAAAGTGCAGATTCTTTTTAGGTTTTCAATGCAAGAACAAGTCTCTTCTCTCCGCAAAAAATTTCAAGACGAACTCAAAACTGTTCAGCATAGTAAAGAAGTTGAACAGCTCAAAGTCAAATATTTAGGCAAAAAAGGCCCTATCCAAGACCTCATGCTGCACTTGCGCGACACTCCGCAAGAAATGCGCCCCCAACTAGGCCAGCAGATCAATGCCCTCAAAGAAGAAATCTCTCAGCTCTGCGAACAAGCCCTCCAGGGACTTTCCCAAGCTGAACAAGCCCTACGCCTCGCTGAAGAAAGTACCGATATCACCCTCCCCGGCCGCCACGGCCATCTCGGCCGCAAGCACCCTATTGCGAAAGTCATGCAAGAAGTCATCGACATCCTCACCGGCATGAGCTTTTCCGTTCAATACGGCCCCGACATCGACACCGATTATTACAACTACGAAGGACTCAACTTCCCACCCGACCACCCCGCCCGCGACATGCAGGACACCTTTTACATCACCAAAGAGATCCTCCTGCGCTCCCACACCTCCAACACCCAGCTCCGCGTCATGGAAACCCATAAACCCCCCATTCGCATCATCGCACCCGGCACCTGCTACCGCAATGAGACGATCAGCAGCCGCTCCCACGTCTTTTTCCACCAAATCGAAGGCCTCTACATCGATGAGAAAGTCACATTTGCCGACCTCTTCGCCACCATGCAAGAGCTCTGGAGCAAACTCTTTCAAACCCAGGTGAAAACCCGCTTCCGCCCTAGCTACTTTCCCTTCGTCGAGCCCGGACTCGAAGTCGACATCGCCTGTGTCTCCTGCGAAGGAAAAGGCTGCCGCCTCTGCAAACAGACCGGCTGGCTAGAGATCTGCGGCGCCGGCATGGTCCACCCCGAAGTCCTCAAAAGCGGCGGCATCGACCCCGAACGCTACAGCGGCTACGCCTGGGGCATGGGCATCGAACGCCTCACGATGCTCCGTTACGGCATCACCGATATCCGCATGTTCACAGAAAACGATCTGCGTTTTCTCGAGCAGTTTTAAGTCGACTTGAACTCGACTTTGTACATTTTTGCCGAGCAGATCCGAAGGAGGCGTCCGATGATTTTTTTGTTTTTTTGCGAGTTCATAGCTGCGAAGTCCCTATGGACGAGCAAAAAAACAAAAAAAGCGCGGATGCTCTTCTAGGAGATGCCGGCAAAAATGTACAGAGTCGAGTTGAAATATTTCAAGCAGGTGAGTATAATGCTTCATTCTCTGATGGAAGAGTGGCAGAGTGGCCTATTGCGGCTGTCTTGAAAACAGCAGTCGGGCAACCGACCGTGGGTTCGAATCCTACCTCTTCCGATAAATAAAAAGGGCCCCTTATGGGGCCCTTTTTATTTATCGGAGAGGAGCGAGCCAATAGTTTGGCTCGCGTTAGGATTCGAAGTGAGGGCGCTGCATCGCCCGAACCGGCCTGGAGGACGGGACAGCGAAGCTGCCCGCCGGAAGGGAATCCTACAAGAATTAAGGATTCGAAGTGAGGGCGCTGCATCGCCCGAACCGGCCTGGAGGACGGGACAGCGAAGCTGCCCGCCGAAAGGGAATCCTACAAGAGTTAAGGATTCGAAGTGAGCAGCGATGTTTTGCGAAGCAAAACCGCGCGGGACCGGCTCGAAAGACGGGACAGCGAAGCTGCCCGCCGAAAGGGAATCCTACCTCTTCCGATAAATAAAAAGGGCCCCTTATGGGGCCCTTTTTATTTATTTCTTTGTCCATTGATTTGAAAACTGTTTCAAGTTGAGGTCTGCTCCTGCATCCTTGATCGCTTGCTCTAAATTGAGATAGTAATTGTTTACGGCTACTAATGAGGAGGATTCCCTTGAGCGAGTTTTTTTTGAGAAGTAGTCATCGACTAAATCGCAGATGGATTGGATTGTGTATAATTCAGGATTGATGATCAATTGATATTGCTCGGCGGTTCGGGCCATTGCATTGATTTCTGCAATAATTCCTTCTTTTTCTAAAATGTTAAGAGCTATCCTAGTGTCCAGCAATGAAATGCCCAATTTTTCAGAAATGTGCTCGATCGAAAGGGGGCCCTTTCCTTTCATAAATTCGCGGCTAATTTCGTGAAGGACCATCAGGGTGAGGTATTTCTGGGAGACTGTGATAAATCGATCATTATCTGATTGTTTCTTAAAAAATTTATCCCCTTCGAGTTGAGCTGCGATTTCAGCGCCGAAAAGGAAGATCACGAAGTTGATCTGCATCCAGATTAAAAACAAGGGAAGGGCAGCAAAGCTACCATAGACTACGTTGTAGCTAGAGATATAGACTTGAAAATCGATGTAGATGATTTGCCAAAATTGAAAGATCGCACCCGCCAAGATCCCTGCCAATATTCTCGATTTGAGATAGATTCTCGAATTGGGGGTAACAACATATAAGTAACTGAAAAGAAGGCACATCAAAGCGTATGGGACAATTCGAAGGATCACTAACGCGTAATTGGAGAGATATTTAATGATTTCATAATTTTGAGCAGTTTTAACAATTTCCGCATGGATGAAGATAGTGATGCTGGTTGAGGCAATGAAAAAAATGGGGATGATGATTAGGATAGAAAAATAGTTAACTAATCGGCGGAAGATGCTGCGGTACTTTTTTACATGCCAGATCCCATTCAAGGATTTCTCAATGTTTTCAAATAGGCCAAATACGCTGAAAAACAAAAACAGTACGCCGAGTCCAAGAATGGTCTGGCTTTTGATGTGTTCGATGAATGCATAGGCAAATCGCATGGCTGTCGAAATCACGTCTTCTTGTTCTTTGAACGTCTGCAAAATCTCTTTCTGAAGAAACTCTTCAAAGCCAAAACCTTTTGCAATAGAAAAGATGATTGCTAAGATGGGAACAATTGAGATCAATGAATAAAATGTGAGTATAGATGATTTTAAATAACATTCATTCCTTATAAATGATGTTATTGAAAAGTAAATGACTCTAATTGTTTTATTTAGGATTGAACTCAGACGTCTTTTTTTATCATAAGGGGAATCGATGGATTTCTTAAAAAGAGCCGTCAAAGCCGATTTCATGACTGTCGCTATCGACGCGTTTTTCTTTTCTTTTTTGCTATCGGAAACGCCGCAGTCTGGTTCTTTAAAACCCTCTTGACTGTTTCGTTCTTCATCGCCTCATCGATAAAATCCCGCGCCTTGATTTTGATTTTACGATAGTTTTTTAGGA
>JASHWX010000078.1 GCA_030043815.1 Candidatus Rhabdochlamydia sp. | reverse complement strand
GCAAAACAGGCGCGCCATCGCTTTGTCGATTTCCGTCCGAGCAAAATTAAAATGGAAATCGTCAGAGTGCTGCACGAGCAAGGATTTGTCGATAAAATCTTAGTGAACGAAGAGAAAGGCCAAGCACGCCTCTTCCTGAAATACACAGGAGGACGCGAGCCCGTCATCAAAGGATTAAACCGCGTATCTGCGCCTGGGCTTCGCCGTTATGTCGGATACCGAGAAATTCCAAAAATTTATGGAGGAATGGGCATCGCCATTCTTTCGACGCCAGGAGGCATTGTGGATGGAGAAACCGCACGCAAGCAAAAACTTGGCGGCGAACTGTTGTGCTTAGTCTGGTAATTAAAAAGAGGTAAAACGCATGTCACGTCTTGGAAAAATGCCGATTCCGTTACCGGATAAGGTCGAAGTTAAAACCGCAGATGGCATGGTCCATGTGAAAGGGCCAAAAGGCTCATTATCGATCCCTATCCAAAAAGGGCTTTCCATCAAGATAGCAGATAAACGTCTCCACATCGAAAGAGATGAGAAAGTCGAAATGCCGAAAACGACGCACGGTCTTCATCGCGCATTGATCAATAATATGGTCATCGGCGTTAGCAAAGGGTTTGAAGAAAAACTCGGGCTTGTCGGCGTAGGATACCGCGCCACAGTGCAAGGCCAAAAGCTCGACCTGTCTTTGGGATTTTCCCATCCCACTCAAATTATCATCCCCAAAGGGGTCAGCGTTGCTGTGGATAAAAGCGTTACCATCATCATCAGCGGGATTGACAAGCATCAAGTCGGTCAATTTGCCGCCGCTGTCCGCGCGATGAAGCCCCCAGAGCCCTACAAAGGCAAAGGGATCCGATATGAAAATGAATTTGTCCGCAAGAAAGCAGGAAAAGCGGCTAAAGGTAAAACGGCTTGAGGAAGGTGAGCTATGATCAATGATTTAATCAAACGCAATGTAAGACGCCGCCGAAGGCAGCTCCACATCAGAAAAGGGGTCAGAGGAACGGCGGAGAAGCCGAGAATGGCTGTGTTTAAATCCAATAAGCACATTTTTGCACAACTCATCGATGACGATAGTGGCGTGACAATTGCGAGCGCCGGAACGCTCACGAAAGAATTCCGCGATATGAAGCTCGGCAAGAAAAGCAAAGAAGCGGCTCGCCAAGTAGGGCAGAAGCTCGCGCAGGCAGCAAAGCAAAAGAACATCCTCGCTGTCGTCTTCGATCGAAGATATTACAAATACCACGGTCTGCTCGCTGAGGTCGCGAATGCGGCACGCGAGACCGGATTACAATTTTAGTCAGGGGTAAGAGATGTCGAATCAACAAGCTAAACGACGTGCAGAAGAATTCGGGACCGAGTTTGAGGAAAAAGTATTATATATCAATCGCTGCTCTAAAGTCGTCAAAGGCGGTAGAAAATTCAGCTTTTCCGCGCTGATCATTATCGGCGATGGCCAAGGCCGCATCGGCTTTGGCTTTGCAAAGGCCAACGAAGTTTCCGATGCTATCCGCAAAGGAACGGAAGCAGCGCGCAAAAACGTCATGACGTTCGAAATGGAAGGAACCACAATTCCCCATGAAATCACAGTAGAATGGGATGGAGCCCGCGTGCTCATGAAGCCTGCACCTGTTGGAACCGGCGTCATCGCAGGGTCGAAAGTGCGTTCAGTCTTGGAGCTCGGAGGCATTAAAGACGTCGTTGCTAAGAGCTTTGGATCGAACAACCCCTTAAACCAGGTGCGCGCAACTGTGGAAGCATTGACCCAGCTGTGCAACCGTCAGAAAAATCGAGAAATGCGAGGTCTTAAGTCATGATCACGTTATCAGAGCTGGCGAATACCCACCGCCCGAGCAAAAAAGTGCAGCGCGTTGGGCGCGGAGTAGGATCGAAGCGAGGCAAGACATGCGGCCGAGGCAATAAAGGCGACAAGGCACGCCAAGGTTATAAGCAAACCTATGGGCAGGAAGGCGGACAGATCCCATTGTACAAAAAGCTGCCTACACGCGGCTTTACAAACGGGAAATTTAGAAATGTCAACTTTGCCATCAATCTCGGGATGATCGACAAGCTCTATAAAGACGGAGAAGTCGTCAGTTTGAAAACCCTGCAGGAAAAGGGGTTTGCTCCACGCCGCATCCCCGGGGGATTGAAAATCTTGTCCAATGGCGAGCTGAAGAAAAAAGTGAGCATCCAAGCTGCATTTGTTTCTGAAGCCGCTGCTGAAAAGCTCAAAAAACAAGGAATCCCTTTCCAACAAGTAAGCTAAATGATCGAAGCGATTAGACGGATCTTAAGTGTTCCCGAATTGAAAGCGAAAATAGTCTTTACGCTGATGATGCTCATCGCCTGCAGGATAGGGGCTTATATCCCTGTGCCTGGCATCAATGGAGACGCAGCAGTCGAGCTATTTCGCAATGCCACTGGGGGCGGCCAAAACCTCTTCCAGCTCATGGATGTCTTTTCCGGCGGAGCCTTTGCGCAAATGACCGTCATCGCCCTAGGAGTCATGCCGTATATTTCCGCCTCGATCATTATGCAGCTTCTTATGGCCCTCGTGCCATCGCTGCAGCGAGAAATCCGGGAAAACCCCGACGTAGGCCGACGAAAATTGAGCAAATGGACCCGGATACTGACCGTTCTATTGGCCTTCTTTCAAGCGGGCCTTTATGCCAAATACGCCGTACAGCTCAACGCCGGCAGCCCTGGCGTCATCATGAACGAGATCCTCGATGTGCAAAGCTTTGGGATTCCATGGCTCTTTTACCTCATCGTCATGGCCACCATGACTGCAGGGACCATCCTGCTCATGTGGATCGGAGAGCAAATCTCCGAAAGAGGGATCGGCAATGGCGTCAGCTTGATCATCACTACAGGCATCCTTTCGTCCTTGCCAAGCACTATCGGATCCATCATCCGCCAGCTCAATCTCGATTCTCAAGAAATCGGCCAATTGACGTTCACCTCATTGATCGTTTTGAGCGGCGTCTTCGTCTTGATTATCATCGGCACGATCTTGATCATTCAAGGCCAAAGAAAGATCCCCCTGCAGTATGCCCGCCGCGTCGTCGGCCGCCAAGAAGTGCAAGGAGGAAGCGCCTACATTCCCTTAAAAATTAACTACGCAGGAGTGATCCCCGTCATCTTCGCCTCGTCTCTGTTGATGTTCCCAGCAACGATCGGGCAATTTGTAGGCAGGGGATCTTGGATTGGGCAATTTGCCAACATGATCTCGCCCGGCAATTGGCTTTACATGTTATTTTACGTGGCGTTAATTATTTTCTTCACCTATTTCTGGACTGCGACGCAGTTCCATCCGGAACAAATCGCGTCTGACATGAAGAAAAATGGCGCATTTGTCCCTGGAATCCGCCAAGGCAAGCCGACTCAAGATTTTCTTGAATCGACAATGAACCGAATCACCTTTGCCGGAGCGATATTCTTGGCCGCGATTGCGATCCTTCCAACGATCGTAGGAAAGCTATTAAGTGTGGATTCTTCGATCACTTACTTCTTTGGCGGGACGTCACTGCTGATCCTTGTTGGCGTCGTCCTAGACACCTCCAAACAGATCGAATCGCACCTATTGATGAAGCGCTATGAGGGATTTATGAAGAAAGGAAGACTGAGAGGACGGTAAAATTAAAAATTAACAATATTGATGTTGAAAATAAACAAAACAACTGCTAAATTGCTTTACTTAACTAAGGAATCTTTTCATGCCAAGAGTGATTGGGATCGATATCCCAGACAATAAAAGATTGGAAATTAGCCTCATGTACATTTACGGGATAGGACGACGTTTGTCGAACGAAATCTGTGCAAAATTGGGATTGGATCCCAACATGAGAGCGCATCGATTGAATGAAGATGAAATTGCAAAAATCAACGCCTTGTTGGCGTCGCAATACATCGTAGAGGGAGATCTGCGGCGTCAGATCCAAAACAACATTAAGAGATTGATCAGCATCCACTGCTACCGCGGCATGCGCCACCGTTTGGGGCTCCCTGTTCGAGGTCAACGCACACGCACGAATGCCCGCACTCGCAAAGGGAAGAGAAAAACCGTCGCTAATAAGAAGAAATAAGGAGAGTGACCCTTGGCTAAGCAAGAAGCGCAAAAGACAATGGCGAAAAAGCCGACGATTGCAAAGACTCGAAAAAAGACCATCCGCAACGTCCCCAGCGGCATTGCGCATGTCAGAGCAACGTTTAACAACACGATTATTTCCATCACCGACCTTACAGGCAATGTCATTTCATGGGCATCTGCGGGAAAAGTCGGGTATGTCGGGTCGCGCAAATCCTCTGCTTTCGCTGCCACAGTGGCCGCGCAAGATGCTGCTAAAGCGGCGATGTCGCTTGGCATGAAAGAAATTGAAGTCAATCTTTCCGGCCCAGGTGCCGGGAGGGAATCCGCTGTCCGCGGCCTGCAAAGCTCTGGCCTTGCGATCACAGTGATTCGAGATAAAACGCCGGTGCCCCACAATGGCTGCCGTCCGCGTAAACGAAGAAGAGTCTAATTAGCAATTTTGCAGGAGTTCGTTCATGGCCGTAAAGTATGGCAAGTTTGAGTTACCGACGAAAATAAAAATCGACGAAGCGAGTCGAACCGGAACATTTGCACGTTTTGTCGCAGAACCTTTTGAAAGAGGATTTGGACATACTGTCGGGAATGCTCTCAGAAGAATCATTCTCAGTTCCTTAGAAGCCCCAGCTATCATGTCTGTCCGCATCGAGGGCGTTCCC